>CAZAXN010000046.1:0-2299 GCA_964489195.1 uncultured Candidatus Bathyarchaeia archaeon | reverse complement strand
GTTGAATGGATTGTTGCTATAAGAGGCCTCCTGAAAACATGTTTCAGACCTATGCTTGCGTTTGCAACAAGCCAGTCATGGGCATGGAAAACGTCAACTTTTCCTCCTAGGCTATTAACGATGGCAGCAGCTTCTTTCTGCATGTTCATGTTCATAAGATAAATCCAGCTTGCGAAATCCGGGGAAGGATTTTTGTAAGAATCTATTCGAAAAACTTCGACGCCGTCCACGATTTCGTGTTGAGGCGCTCCGGGAAAATCGCATGTAATAACGTAAACCTTTACAGCGCTTTTTGCTAGACTTTTCGATAAATAATAGACGTGTGGAGATATTCCGCCAATGATTCTTGGCGGAAACTCCCATGTAAGCATCATAACTGTTAATTCATGAGACACTTTGAAGTTTAACCCTCCGCAAACTCTTGTAGGTTTCTAAAATGTTTTTCATCCATGTTGCAGATTTTGGCGAGATCACCTCTATCTTGTCTATTGGAACCTTATACATCCTAATTGTTTCGTCTCGCATCCATTCAGATTTTACAATTATTTTCTCTGCCTCATACGTGCCCAGCCATTCTATACTTTTAATAGCCATGTTAAAGGGTGCGTTCGCACTATGCGAACGATGTTCTTCTAAGCTTTCCACCGAATAGATAAACGGTATGTCAAGCGCCTTCTTTAAAGTGACTGCAGCGGGTATGAAATGCCAATCTTGCACATCTATCAAATTTATTTGCTTATTTGCCTTGTAATAGATGTTGGCCGCGACTCTTTCAATTTCTTGATTTAATGTAAGAACCCATGTGAGGACACCAACATGCGTTTTGACAGGATTTGTAACTCTGTGGATTTTGACACCCTTTGTTTCTTCATGTTCTCCGGTTAAGTAATCATGATAGGTAACAACATAGGTTTCCACATTGCTTTTAGCGAGTTGTAAAGCAAGTTCTCTTACGTAATCTGCAAGTTTTCCAACAATTCTTGGCGGAAACTCCCAAGAGAAAAGTATAACACGCATCATTTACCCAACTAAGTGAACAGCGCACATACCTTTATTATTCCGCTTCCAGTCAAGTAATACCGTTTTTTTCCTTCGTTGTCAGCAAAACTTTCGACGTAACCTTCAAAGCCGTATCCATCAAGAATTCTTTCAATTTCAGTTATGTTGAGCTGCAAAACTTGTGCGAGCTCTTCACTTCTTCTTGCCAAGTCCGGGGCTGTTGCACATAAATTATGCAGTGTTTGCAAAATTTTTTCTGAAAGTGGAATTTCCTCTCTCAACATTTTCACCTTTAAGCATTTTACATAGTTTAGGTAAGTTTTTCTTATAAAGGCATGTGTGGCTCACTTTAAAAGTATTCCGTTGCCATTTGTGTCTGCCGATTTAGCTTATTGAATCTCTTCTTAGCGATTTCAACTATTGATTTTCTGAGTTCCTCTCCCTTCAGCTTGGAAAGTCTAATTTTTCTTAACTGCCTTGCTAATACTTTGTCTTGGAGCGAATTTTCAACCCATTTTTCTAAATCTCCACGGTCATTGTGGAATTCTACGGATTTCGTTTCAGCCTTTTGTAGTGCTTTTACAAAACCTTTAAGACTCCATGCCATTATCCCAGTATAATACTTTTCTCCCACATCTTTGTAGAAAAGGAACGGCTCATTCGCAGTTATTAAAGCAAGCCGCACTCTGTTTTCAAAGTCCAATATTGCTAATTGAGCAGTTACATAAGCATCTATTGGAGAACCAAAGGGGCTAAAGTAGGAATGAACCTCGCCTGGCGCTCCGCCAGCGGTGAACATGTAATAAAGGTGATCGCTTGTCTGGAAACATCTCCATATTCTTAGAAAATCCTTATCCTCTGCCTCTTTTACAAGCGACTCAAGTCTCCTAATAGACGTGTAATAAGCCCATTGCATGGTGTTTCCAAGCCAACAGCTTGCATCCCTCTCCAAATCTGCCCAAGAAATAGTTCCACCGAGCTCAGGAACATCAATCTCTCCAATTGAAGCATACCTACCTATAACCTCTGAGGGAGTGGCCATGTACAGATGCTCCCACTTCAAAATCTCTCTCGGTAAGTGTTTTAGAAAATCATGTATGCCTGTTTCCGGCCAATGGTGCTCGCCAAAAGTTTCATAATCGGGGAAGATGTTAATGCATTGACCTGGTGTTGCCGCCAGCCAACTTGCATATTTGTCTGCTTTCAGAGGCCACTCGTTCCACCATCTGGCTGAAAATCTAAACCCTATGTCATCTGTCAACTTATAATTTCTCAAGAGCACTTTGATTTTCTTACAATC
>CAZAXN010000045.1:0-53738 GCA_964489195.1 uncultured Candidatus Bathyarchaeia archaeon | reverse complement strand
GGCCAATCCAAAAGATGCAATCATGGGTATAAACCAGCACATACCATATAACTGGTACATAGACTACAACGGCACACTACAAAACTGGATAACAAAAACAACAGGCGTAAAAGTTGAACCTGGCTTCTCAATGCCAATACTCCAACCAGGAACATACGAAATCACCCTACTTGTCCAAGGAGAATTCTACTATTGGCAATGCATCACTTGGGGTCAACCATTAACATACACAAGCCAAACAAACACAATAAAAGTAGTAAGCACTCTAGATCTGCTTCCTACGATCAATCAGACACTTGACGAACTCAAGCCAATAATCACGGAAATACGTAACAACGTAGTAACAATAAAGACTACTGTTGGCACCATAAACGCCACACTTGAGCAGCTTAAGCCAGTAATCACGAGGATAGACAGTAATGTAGTAACAATAAACACCACTGTTGGCACAATAAAAGGAACCATTACAACTATAAAAGATGACGTAGCATATATCAAAACAAACGAAGGCTGGGACGTTAGAGTGAATACTAAAGACTTAGGAGGCGTAACACAAGCAGCCAACGATGCAAAACAAGCAGCAGAGGGACTGACACTACCCGTTTACTTAGCAGTGATATTCTCTTTGATAGCAGTCATCATAGCAGCGATATGCGCAGTCCTAGTGTACAGAAAAATCGCGTAAAAACTCGAAAACGCCAAGTTCCCCCTCTTATTTTTTTTATTGTTCAAACAAAAGCTAATTATAAAAACTTCAATACTTACATGTCAGGCGCAGTTCTCTTAAGCTTTGAAACAAACAGCTTTTGTACTAAACAAATATGCCTGCAATAGTCCATCTCCTGCCAGCATGCTCTGAAACTTGGAAGCGAAGCCTAAGCGGGAAAAACTGAGTTTATTGTGGAGGGATCGCCAAATTTATATAAAGCACTAATATTCTATTGAACGGCACAGCAGTTATCATACTCTATCATGGAGTGTCCAAACAAGTGAAAATTGAAGTGCTTGAAAAAGACGATAAAAATATTCGTTTACTCGTTCAAGGAGTTGATGTTCCATTTATAAACGCTTTGAGGAGAATTGTGCTTGCTGAAGTGCCATGTATGGCAGTTGATGAAGTTGTAATACTCGAGAATTCTTCCATATTGCAGGATGAAATTATCGCTCACAGGCTTGGACTTATTCCGCTTAAAACTGATTTGGACAGTTATAATTTACCTGAAAAATGTTCATGCAAAAGCGAGCTTGGATGCAATCTTTGCAGAGTTACGCTTACGTTGGATGCAGAGTCAAAAGATGGAACTAGAACTGTTCATTCTGGCGAATTACAATCGGAAAATCCAGACGTAGTGCCAGTCAGCGGTAAAATTCCAATAATAAAATTGGCGAAAGAACAGAAACTGCGTCTTGAAGCTTATGCGAGGCTTGGAAAAGGAAAGAATCATGCAAAATGGCAGCCAGTTTCAATGTGTACATACAAATATGTGCCCAAAATAGAAATTTCCAAAAAATGTGACGTATGCGAAAAATGCGTGGAAATATGCCCAAGAAAAGTGTTGGAAAAAACAGACAATAAAATAAAAGTTCGTGATTTGATGGCTTGCACTCTCTGCCAAGACTGTGTTGACGTATGCCCACAAAATCCTCATGCAATCACGGTTGGCAAGGAAGAAAACACTTTCATATTCAATCTTGAATCCACCGGCGCTCTTACCCCGGAAAGGATACTTTCAGAAGCCATCAAAATTTTGGATGAAGAATTAGAAGAGTTCGAAGATCAGGTTAAGGTGGAAAAGAGTGAAGAAACTTAGAACAACAAATCCCGAACTCAAAGAGCTGGTTCTTTTCCTAAAGAAGCAAAGCAGAGAGAATAAGGCTGATATTTGGCGAGACATTGCTGAACGCTTGACTAAACCTAGAAGAAAACGTGTAGCAGTTAACATAAGCCGTCTAAATAGGTATACTCAAAAAAGTGAAACAGTCGCTGTTCCAGGAAAAGTTTTAGGCTCTGGCGAAATTAAACATCCAATAACCGTAGCTGCATTCGCATTCTCTGCGAAGGCAAGGGAAAAGATAATTGCTGCAAAGGGCAAATGCATTTCCTTTTCTGACCTGATAAAGAAAAAACCAAAGGGTTCAAATGTTAAAATAATAGGGTGAAAAAAATGGAAGCAATTAGCAAACCTGTTACAATAATAAATGCTGAAGGGCTAATCATAGGCAGAATGGCGAGCATGATTGCCAAACGAATATTGATGGGCGAAGAAATAATAGTGGTGAACGCTGAAAAAGCGGTAATTTCAGGAAAAAGAAAAAGCAAGGTTGCAGAAGCGAAAAGATTTTTAGAGGTTGGCGCACCTGGAAGAGGGCCGTTCCATTATCGAAGACCAGATAGAATAGTGAAGAAAACAGTAAGAGGCATGCTTCCATACAAACAGCCAAAGGGTAAACAAGCGTACAAGCGCCTTAAAGTGTACATGGGAATACCTAATGACCTGAAAGAACAGAAAATGGAAACATGCGAAGACGCTAAAGCCGAGAAATTAACATGTCCTTACCTTACGGTGGGAGAATTCGCGAAAGAATTAGGTTGGAATACCGGTGAATAGTCATGCCAGCTAAAAAAGTTTTAGTTGTTAGTGGAAAAAGGAAAACAGCATCAGCAAGAGCTGTTGCTAAACCTGGGATTGGGCGGATACGCATAAACAGAGTTCCAATAGAAATTTTTGAACCTGAAATTGCCCGCGAAAAAATTATGGAGCCGCTTTTGCAAGCTGGAGATGAAGTTTGGAAACAATTAGATGTTGACATTAAAGTTTCTGGTGGAGGTTACATGGGGCAAGCAGAAGCTGCTAGAATGGCTATTGCTAACGCTTTATTGAAATGGACTAAGAGCACACATTTGCGTACCCTTTTTGCTGAATATGATAGGACAATGATTGCTGGGGATTCTAGGAAAAAGGAGACTAAAAAATTCGGTGGACCTGGAGCGCGAGCTAGGGACCAGAAAAGCTACAGATAGGATGGTGGATTGAGTGATTATACCTGTAAGATGTTTCACGTGTGGTAAATTAGTTAGTGATGTGTGGGAAGAATTTGCCTTAAGAGTGAAGGCAGGAGAGAAAGCTGGGGAAGTTCTTGATAGTTTGGGGATTAAGCGATATTGCTGTAGGCGCATGTTATTATCGCATGTGGAAATCATTGATGAAGTTCTGCGTTTTTATGAAGAAGCTGAAAAAAGAAGGGAAGCAAGAAGTTATTATGAGAAATGAAAAAGGAGAAGAAAATGTCCACTGTTATTGAAGACATAATTGCAAGAAAAGTTTTTAACACGCGTGGAGACGAGACAATAGAAGTTGACATAATCACAAACGCTGGTTTTGGAAGGGCCTCTGCTCCCGCAGGCGAAAGTCGTGGAAAAGCTGAAGTAGTATATTACCCGCAAGGTGGAGTGGATCAAGCATTAAGAAAGGTTGAAGAGCTTATTGCTCCGGAAATTGTTGGGTTAAACGCTGATTTTCAAGAGGAAATTGACAGAACATTACATGAAGTTGATGGTTCCAAAGATTTCAGAGTCATAGGCGGAAACACAGCGTTTGCCATCTCCTTGGCTAATGCAGAAGCAGCAGCAAACTCTTTTGGTCAACTGCTTTTTCAATATCTTGGTGGGCATGCAGCTTGTAAACTTCCATACCCTTTGGGAAATGCAATAAGCGGCGGGAAACATGCTTCTGGAAAGGCTCCAGACATACAAGAATTTCTAACCATCCCATATGGTGCTGAATCCTTTTTAGAATCAGCTGCAGCCAATGTTCAAGTTCACAAAAGAATTGGTGCTATATTAAAAAAGAAGGATAAACTCTTCAATTATGGGAGAAGCGATGAAGGAGCTTGGATTGCAAACATTAGCAATGTGGATGCTCTCGAAACTTTGGGTAAAGCATGTGAAGAGATAAGTGATCAGATGGGTTTTGAATGTGGCTTAGCAATTGATGTTGCTGCATCGTCTTTATGGGGTCAAAAAGAGCATGTTTACACTTATGCAAGTGAGAGAAAAAAGAGGGATCCGGGCGAACAGGTTGAATTTATTTTGGAGCTTATCAAGAAATATCATTTGGTTTATGTTGAAGACCCTTTGCATGAGGATGACTTTGAAGGTTTTGCTGAATTAACGAAAAAGGCAAAAGGTTGCCTAGTTTGTGGTGACGACTTTTTCGTCTCAAACAATGAAAGATTAAATCGAGGCATAAAGGCGCATGCGGCTAATGCTGTGATAATTAAAGTGAATCAGGTTGGCACACTCACTGATGCTTGGGAAACAGTTGAATTGGCGAAGAATGATGGCTACGTGCCTGTGATGTCTCATCGTTCTGGTGATACCTGTGACTGGCATATTGCACATTTGGCTGTAGCCTTTCAATGTCCCATAATAAAAACTGGAATTGTCGAAGGTACGCGGATTGCAAAACTAAATGAGTTAATCCGCATAGAGGAATTTTTAGGGGAAAGAGCCAAAATGGCTAATCTTAAAATCACTTAAGAGGGATTAATGTTGTCAGATGAAGAAATCAAGGAAAGTAAGGATCAGGAAAAATCCGAAGAAGAAACCGAAATAGCAGCAGGAGAAGAACTTCTGTTACCGAGAGACACGCTTCTTTCTGCAGGCATACATATTGGAACAAGAATGAAAACGAAAGATATGGAACAGTTCATATATCGTGTCAGACCAGACGGCTTATTTGTGTTAGACGTCAAAAAAACAGACGACCGCATAAGAGTTGTTGCCAAGTTCCTTGCAAAATTTGAATCAGCGAAAATTGCTTCCGCCGCAGCCAGACTTTATGCGCAAGAGCCAGTGAGGAAAT
The DNA here is from genome assembly GCA_964489195.1 of uncultured Candidatus Bathyarchaeia archaeon. GTDB lineage: Archaea > Thermoproteota > Bathyarchaeia > Bathyarchaeales > Bathycorpusculaceae > CAZAXN01. The sequence continues at coordinate 48,873 of CAZAXN010000045.1, read as the reverse complement.
TCTGTGAAGTTACTGGTGCCATACCAATTGTTGGGCGTTTCATTCCTGGGCTCTTATCAAATCCATTATACCCAAACCGCATTGAACCAGAAGTATTAATCGTTTCTGATCCAAGAGCAGATTTTCAAGCTGTGAAGGAAGCATCCTCTGTTGGCATACCTGTAATAGCCTTATGCAGCACGGACAATGAATTCTCAGGGGTGGATGTGGTTATTCCAACCAATAACAAGGGCAGAAGAGCCTTAGCTGTGATTTATTGGCTTCTTGCAAGACAGCTATTAAGGGAAAGAGGCGAATTGTCACAAGACAAGGACTTGCCATTAACAATAGAGGATTTTGAAGCCAAAATTGCGAAGGAAGAGGAGGAAACCTAGAAATAATGGTGAAGGTTCGGCGTCCAACCCAAGCCGGAGCCTTCTATGAGGGAACCGCTGGATCACTTAAAAGGCAGATTGAAAATTGTTTTCTTCATAAACTTGGATCAGGCGAAATTCCAAAAGTCGCCAAAGCTGGTTTAAGAAATGTTGTTGGATTGATTTGTCCCCATGCTGGCTACGTGTATTCTGGTCCTGTAGCGGCACATAGTTATTATCGGCTTGCTTTGGACGGTAGACCCGATGTTGTGGTAATCTTCGGTCCTAATCATACTGGTTATGGTAGTGGTTTAGCTGTAATGAATGATGGAGTTTGGCGTACGCCTTTAGGTGATGTGGAAGTAGACGGCGAAATCGCCAATCAGATTGTACATGAATCGCGTATAGTTGATGTTGATGAGTCTGCTCATCGTTTTGAACATTCTATTGAGGTGCAACTTCCATTTCTTCAATATCTTTATGGGTCAAATTTCAAAATTGTGCCCATTTGTTTTTTGATGCAGGAACTCTCTTCAGCTAGAGAAGTGGGGAAAGCCACAGCTAAAGTTTTAACTGGAAAAAACGCCATGATCATAGCCTCTTCAGACATGACGCATTACGAACCGCATGAAAGTGCCGCTAGAAAAGATAGACAAGTTCTTAAGGCAATTGAGGCTATGGATGAATCCAAATTTTATTCTATAATTGAAGCGCAAAATGTTACTGCGTGTGGATATGGCCCAATAATCGCTTTAATCACTGCAGCTAAAAATTTGGGGGCGAGAGAGGCAAAATTATTATGCTATAAAACCAGTGGAGATGTAATTGGCGACTACTCAAGCGTTGTTGGGTATGCTGCCGTGTGTTTCACAAAATAGTGGTGTAAAATGGGAGTTGTTGCCTCAGCTCCTGCCAAAATCATACTCTTAGGGGAGCATTTCGTAGTTTATGGCGAACCAGCCATAGTTTTAGCAATAGATAAAAGGGCATATGCAAAAGTTGAAATTCGAGATGATACAAGGCTTTATGTTCGCTCACTAAACCTAAATCTTGCAGGATACTTCGAAAATAAAACCTTCAAAGCCGAACAAGGCGACCCAAAAGAGGCAAAATCAAAGTTTGAACCCCTTAAACTGGTTGTAGAAAAAGTTTTAGAAAAACATGGGGAAAACGTTGGATTAAATATTGAAATTAACTCGACAGTTCCTGTTGCAGCAGGGTTAGGCTCTTCAGCCGCAGTCGCTGCTGCAGTGACAGCGGCGGTAGGTGCCTTATTAAATGTGAAAATGGCGAGAGAAGATGTTTTTCGAATTACTTATGAAGCTGAAAAAATCGTGCATGGCACTCCTTCTGGGATTGACCCTGCAGTTTCAACGTTTGGCGGGACTCTATTATTCCAGATGGATACAGGATTTAAACCATTGGATGTTAACATGGATATTCCACTTGTAATTGGAAACACTGGCGTAGAAAGAAGCACACGCTTTCAAGTTGAAAAAGTGCGAAGCATAAAGGAAAAATATACTCAAATTATTGATCATATGTTGTGGGCTGCGCGTGAGGTTGTTTTAAGAGCTGTAGACGCTCTTAAAGAGAATGATTTGGATGTTCTGGGGGAGTTGATGAATATCAATCACGCATTGCTTTATGGTGTTGGTGTCTCTGATGAATCGCTTGAGTGGCTTATTAATGCTGCCCGTAAGGCTGGGGCTTTAGGTGCAAAATTAACTGGTGGTGGCGGTGGTGGATGCATGATTGCTCTGGCAAGGAATGCAAAGGTTCAGCAGGTTTTAGAAGCAATTCAGAGAGCAGGTGGTGTTCCATTTATGGCTAAGAAAACTGATGAAGGTGTTAAAATTGAGTACACGTAAGCTAACTGTATTGAAAATTGGCGGTTCAGTTATTACAGACAAAAGCGGTGAACCAGTGCCTCGAATGCAAAACGTAAATCGCTTGGCTGAAGAAATTAAAAATGCGAATATGCAAAACCTGATAATTGTTCATGGCGGCGGAAGTTTTGGTCATCCTTCAGCTCAGAAATATGCTATCAAAGAGGGTTTTAAAAGTGAAAGTCAGCGAATAGGTTTTGCAGAAACCCATTATGCTATGACGCTGCTGAATGGTTTTTTTATGGATGCACTAATCCTGCATGATGTTCCTGCAGTAAACATTATGCCTTCTTCATGTTTGCTGACAAAAAATGGTAGAATTCAGTGCTTTGAAGAAGCTCCACTTAAAATGTTGTTAAAGATGGGTTTCTTACCAGTTATGTATGGTGACGTGGTCTTGGATTCAGAACTGGGCTTTACGGTATTATCTGGGGATCAGCTCGTCGCTTACATTGCCACAAAATTCAATGTTGAACAAATTGTGATAGGTGTGGATGTTGATGGAATATACAATGCTGACCCGAAAGCTGATAGAACAGCAAAATTGTTTAAGCATTTAACCCTTGAAGAACTGAAGACAATTCGCAATCAACTTGATAAGCCAACAGAATGTGATGTAACTGGTGGTATGTTTGGGAAAATAACAGAGCTTCTTCCAGCTATAGAGCAGGGGATTCCAGTAATCATTGTAAATGCTGCAAAACCAAGTTATGTTTACAAGGCTTTAAAAGGCGAGAAGGTGGAAGGCACTTTAATAGAGAAGGAATAGTGTTGAAAGCTGAAACAAGAAGACGCAAAGCAGAGCACCTGAGAATTTCTTTGCATAAGAACGTTCAAGCACGGGAAACCACAACAGGATTTGAAAATGTGCATTTTGTCCATAAGGCTTTGCCGGAAATTGACAAGCAAAAAATAGATTTATCCACAATAGTTTTCGGTCACAAGTTCACAGCGCCATTGATTGTAGGTGCCATAACTGGCGGGACTTTGGAAGCAGCTAAAATAAATTCTACGTTAGCCGAAGTCGTGGAAGAGTTAGGCTTAGGCATGGGTGTTGGGAGCCAACGGGCAGCTCTTGAAGATAAAAAGCTTGAAAAAACATTTGCAATTGCTAGAAAAAAAGCTCCTACAGCTTTTCTAATAGCCAACATCGGCGGTGTGCAGCTTGTTAATGGTTATGGTGTGCGAGAAGTTAAAAAGGCAATAGAAATGATTGAGGCTGATGCGATAGCAATACACTTGAATTCTCTGCAAGAGGCTGTGCAGCCAGAAGGTCAGACAAACTTTGAGGGCGTACTTGGAAAAATCGATGAACTTGCAAAAGAATTGGACAAGCCGATAATTGCAAAGGAAACTGGTGCAGGCTTGTCGTCGGAAGAAGCGGAGAAACTTGAATCTGCGGGTGTGAAAGGTTTAGATATAAGTGGAACAGGGGGAACAAGCTTTGCAGCTGTTGAATATTACCGTGCAGAAAAGCAAGGAACAAGTTTCCAGCACATGTTAGGTGATGCCTTCTGGGATTGGGGTATCCCAACAGCGATAAGCCTTGTTGAGGTTTCACAAACAGTAAAAATTCCTATTATTGCATCTGGAGGGCTGCGGAGCGGGTTAGAAATGGCTAAGGCATTAGCACTAGGTGCAAGCCTAGCAAGCCTATCACATCCGTTGCTTCAAACAGCAGTTAAAGGCGTAGAAGAAACCGTGAATGCTCTTACGCTTTTGATGGAAGAGCTTAAGACTGCTATGTTTCTTGTGGGAGCAGATTCTGTTCGAACATTACAGAAAGTTCCGATTGTAATAACTGGTCAAACTGCGGAATGGTTAAGGATGAGAGGCTTCAATTTGGAAAGTTATGCAAGGCGAGAAAGGAGTTAAACTCTTTGAATATTGAAAAATTCATTGAAGAGAAAGCTGCATTAATAGATAGGATTATTGAAAAATATATTCCTAGAAAATTCTCTCAAAAGAGCATTCTGTTTCAACTTAATCCGCCTTGCTATGCATATAACACAGAAGCTTTGAACAAAGCTCTTGCCGAACCTATCTGGGAGTTTCTAGATAGGGGCGGAAAAAGATGGCGTCCAATCTTTTTTCTGTTGGTATGTGAAGCTTTGGGCAAGAATCCAGAAGATTTTGTAGATTTCGCCATAATTCCTGAGATAATCCATAATGGAACATTAATGATTGACGATATCGAAGATGCATCTGAATTGCGAAGAGGGAAACCATGCACATACAAAATTTACGGTTTAGACATAGCTATAAACGCTGGAAATGCCATGTACTACTTGCCACTTCTGCCACTAATAGCGAAAAGAAACAAACTTGCACATGAAAAACTTGCTAAAGTTTACGAGGTTTACGTGCAAGAAATGATTAGCCTAAGCCTTGGTCAAGCGACCGACATTGCGTGGCATAGAGGTTTAGCAGATGCTGACAAGCTGGATGAAAAGAGCTATTTGCAAATGTGTGCCCATAAGACTGGAACTTTGGCAAGGATGAGCGCAAAAATTGCCTCTGTGCTGGCTGATGCGAATGATATGCTTGTTGAAAGACTTGGACGTTTTGCAGAAAGCATTGGTGTGGCTTTTCAAATGCAAGATGATATTTTAGATTTGACAAGCAAACAGTTTGCAGAGAAAAAAGGCGGATATGGAAAAGACATTACAGAAGGAAAACGCAGCTTAATAGTAATTCACACACTGAAAGTTGCAAAAGCCAAAGATAAGAAGAGGCTTATTGAAATCCTTAACATGCACACATCTAATCGAAAGATGATTGACGAAGCAATTGCCATAATGAAAAAGTACAATTCAATAGAATATGTAAAAAAGTTTGCAACAAAAATTGTTGAAAAAAACTGGAGGGCAGTTGAAGGATTCATTCCTGCTTCTGACGCCAAGGAAAAGCTCAATGCTTTTGCAAAATTCTTAATTGAAAGAAATCTTTAACCCTAAAAGAGTGTTGGTTCATTGACGCTTGATGAAAATGTCAAACTTGGAGAATTAATCCGCAAAATTGCATTGTTAAATGCTATTAGGCATGATGGCAAAGCGCAAGCAGGCGCAGTTATTGGAAAAATTTTAGGTGAAAAACCAGAATTGAAAACCAAAGTCAAAGAATTGTCCGTCCTCGTTAATGTTATTGTTAGTGAAGTAAACGGGTTTTCTCTGAATGAACAGCAAAGAATTGTTAAAGAGAAATGGCCAGAAACCCTTGTAAGGGAGAAGGTAGAAGAGGAGAAGCGTCTTCCCCCATTACCCAATGTAGATAAATATGTAAAAGTTGTTACAAGGTTTTCTCCTAATCCAGATTGTGTTTTACATTTGGGCTCTGCGAGGGCCATAGTTCTATGCCATGAATATGCACGCATATATGATGGTAAATTCATTTTGAGATTTGAAGATACTGACCCAAAACTGAAGAGGCCAGTATTAGAGTTTTATGACCGCATTAGGGAAGATTTGGCTTGGCTAGAATGCAAACCTGATGAGGAGTATATACAAAGCGACAGAATTCCTATTTATTATGAGTATGCCGAGAGGCTTTTGAAAAACGGTAATGCATACATTTGCACTTGCCAACCCGAGCTGTTTAGGAAGAAAATATTAGCCAGCAAACCATGCAAATGTCGTAATTTGCCATCAGAGGAACATCTGGCAAGGTGGCAGTGTATGTTAAAAGGTGAATACAGAGAAGGTGAAGTAGTGTATCGCATAAAAACTGATTTGAACCATCCAAATCCAGCGGTTCGGGATTGGCCAGCTCTACGTATTATAGATGCTGAAAAATATCCGCATCCTCGGGTTGGAAGCAAATATTATGTTTGGCCGCTTTACAATTTCGCGTGTGGCATAGATGATCATCTTATGGGTGTAACTCATATAATTCGTGGGAAAGAGCATTTGACAAACATGGTTCGACAAGAATTTATGTACAAGTATTTTGGTTGGCAGTATCCAGAAGCCATTCATTATGGTAGGCTTAAAATAACTGGTGCCTCCTTGAGCAAGTCAAAAATTGTTCAAGGAATAAGAGAAGGTGCATTCAAGGATTGGGATGACCCTCGTTTGGCAACTTTTGCCGCTTTAAGAAGGCGTGGCATATCACCTGAAGCTATTAAGAAAATGATAATTGATGTTGGACCTAAAACTTCTGATGTTATTTTAAGCTGGGAAAACCTGAACGCTTATAATCGCAAATTTCTTGATCCCACAACTGATAGGTTCTTCTTTGTAAATAATCCTGTAGAATTGACGGTGACGCATATTCCAAAAGTCTTCAAGGCAAAACTTCACATGCATCCAGAACATTTGGAAAGAGGCTTTCGTGAATACTCAATCAAGCCTAAGGGAAGCGAGAATTCTGTTACCTTTTGGGTTTCTAAGAAGGATATGGCTGCGTTCGAAGTTGGGAGTGTAATTCGTCTTATGGAGTTATTTAACATAAAAATTGAAAGCGTAGGTGACTATTATGTCGACGCGTCTTTTCTAAGCGAATCTTACGAAGAAGCGAGAGTTGTCAAGGCGCAGTTAATCCATTGGATACTTGTAGGAGAGGACATGCCATGTCAGGTTATTATGCCAGATGCAACAGTAGCAGAAGGAATAGCAGAGAATGCATGTAAACAACTTAAGCCCAATAGTGTCATACAGTTTGAAAGGTTCGGTTTCGTAAGAATTGACAAGGTTGACGTGAAATTGATAGCCTATTACGCTCATAAATAATGGATGGTGAAGAATATGCGCAGACAAGAAAAGGCAATAATATGGCCAATATATTTCGATGCTGCAAAAACGCGAAAGGAAGGGAGGCGAGTGTCGAAAAGTTTGGCTGTGTCTTCTCCTAGGGTTTCAGAAATTAAAGATGCTGCAGAAAAGCTTGGTTTAGAATGTGAACTTGTAATGGATGTTGCACATCCTAAGATGCCATGGTTAAAAACTGGTCTTCTACTTGTGAAAAAGAATGAAGTGAAGGAACAGATAATAAAGAAAATTGCAAGGCAACTTGTGAAGATTAGGAGCACAAGTGCATCAAAATCATGATTAGATTAGCTTTTTTCCTCTTTGCCAATTAGGACAGCGTTTATTATTCCATATTGCCCAGGGCGAGAAGTTATACGTGCCAAACCGAGAGGGGTTTCAATCACTGCACCTTTTGTTATTACACCTCTGCGGTCATAATCAACATTTGCCGGATTTTTGACAACACGCGTAATCTCGGTTTTCTCTGTCTTTCCAGTTTTCAAGTCAGTTACACATACGTATTTATCGCTTAAAGCCTTAATTTTCATTGTAGTTCCCCTTCCTTTAACAATCTTTCTTTTTGTTTCTCCAAGTGTGGTTTCTGCTGGGAATCGTCCTTCTTCAAATTTGCGTTTTATTCGATAAGCTCTTTTTTTGCCACCAGAAGGTTTTTTCTTGTGCAAATGACCATGCCAAACGGACATTTCTATTTCCCTTTTAATTCTTCTAAATTTGAGTGTTCACTATCACTGCTGTTTTAAATATAAACCTATCCGTTTTATTTTTCTTGTTTTGAAAAATCTTCAAAAACATTTTTTAACTCTTTCTTCATAGCGGCAGTGTCATGGCTTAAACCAAAATAGTCAGCAAACAACTCTGTGGTTTTAAGCATTAATGAACGTCCACTTCTTTCGCCAGAAACTAGCCCCATTTCCTTCAGCAGTTTTATGTGTCCATACGAATGATGCCCGCGCACGTCGACAACTCTTTTTTGTGATATTGGCTGTCTATAGGCTATGTATGAAAGTGTTTTCAATGGACCAGTGGATAGCAATGGTCTGGTGACAAACTTCTTGACTTGTGGTGTAAATTCAGCCTTCAACTGTAAAACATACCTTTCATCTCTAAGCTCTAAAATTTCAAGGGCTGTATTTCTATCTGTGTATTCTTGCATGAGTTTTTTTGCAAGTTTTTTGGTTTTGTTTTTTGAGCGAGTTTTCAAAACTGAACATAATTCATTCAAGTCTAGCGGGCGTCCAGCAACATACAAAGCAGCCTCCAACAATGCTAAATCGTGCTGCGTCTTCTCTGCAGCATTTTTCTCTTGAACAGCCGCATTCAAATCAAATGTTTGCTTTTCCGCCTTCTGCAATGTTCAAATCTCCAACTGTTATGTAAATTTCCTCTGTTTCTTCATTTTGCCACAAGGTTATTTTCATTTCTTGTGCTAAAAATAATAGTAGAATAAATGTTCGTATAGCTTCTAGTCTTCCAACATCTTTTATTAAAGTTGAAAATTCAATTATTCCGGTGCCTTTCACCCTTTCAGTAAGAGAAGTGTAGAGCTTCTCCATTTGCATTTCAATTTCCATAAGGTATATGTCCAGTTGAGGCAAAATTTCTGAAGGCGTTGGAAGAATGGACTCGCTAGTGGGTTTTTCTAGGTGAATCAGGTTTTCACCCTTTAGAACGTCATCCAAGACTTCTAATAGATGCTTAATTGTTGTTGATGTTAGTTCATGTCTAAGCGGCAAGAAAAGCGGTGGAGGAAGAAAGTCTTGTGGAGTTTTAGGTGGTGGCGGAGGTTCTTCAAGTTTTAGCAGTAGTTTCGACTTCATTAGGTATATTAGCGCTGAAGAATCAAGAACCACGCCTGAGGCTCTGAAATCTATTTGTCCAGTTTTTTCCATTTCTTGAAGGAATGATGTAAGTAGATAGGCTACGTTGATGTTCCATGGGGTTAATTTTTCAAGTTTATGAAAGTCAAAGAGAATGTTCCATGGAGGGCGTAAATAGAATGGTCTTTTAACAATTGCCGTTGCCATCAGCTTGGCACCTCTAGGAACTTTGCTGAGACAACGTTTGATACGCCATTGCGCTCGTAGACTCCATAGACTTTTTGTGCCTTGTTCACCATTTCTGGCTTTAGCGTTATAGCTATGAACTGTGTTTTTTCAGATTCTTCCAAGAGAAGGTCGCCGAGTTTTGAAACGTGGAAAGCATCTAAGTGGGCGTCTACCTCATCGAGGATGTAGAATGATGCTGGAGTAAATTCTTTAAGGGCGAATATGAAGGCGACGGCAGCAACAGAACGTTCGCCACCGCTGGCTCCGCTTACCACTATGGATGGTTTGTTGGGGAATTGAACAATCATGTCAATGCCGCCTGAGAATGGCTCCTCTGGATTTTCCAGCTTCAATGTGGCGGTTCCGCCTCCTGTTAGTTTTAAGAAGTATTTTCCTAGGTTACTTTGAATTTTTTCGAAGGCTTCTGTGAAGACTTTGCGTTTTTTGCGTTCAATTTCGTCCATGAACTCTACTATAGCTTGTTTTTCTCTTTCAAGTTCGTTCAGCCTTAAAGAAAGTTCCTTATATCTGGAAATTTGCTCAGCATAGTGTGAAAGGGCAAGCTGGTTCACTGCACCGACTCTTTCAAGTTCAAACTGCATCATCCTTAATGATGTTTCAGCATCTTCCAATTGTTTTTGGCTTACTACTAAAGGTTGTTCATAGCCAAATTGTCTAAGTTGATTTCCATATTGTGCAACTTGAAGGAGGGATGTTTGAACATTGAGCTGAAGTTGATTTAGTAAGCGGTCAGTTTGCTCGTATTCTGAATCAAGCTTGTGAAGTTCCTTGTCTATGTTGTCTATTTGGGCAGTGAAGTTTTTGGCTTCTTCTCTTGCAGACAAAATAGTCTTTGAAAGTTTTATGCGGCTTTTCTCCAGTTCTGCTAATTCTTGCTTTAAAAATTCTCTTTCCTTTAATGCTTCTTCTACTTCTTTCTCCACTTTATTTTGTTGTTGTTCAACTTTGGTAAGTTGAATTTTAGCATTTTGGTAACCAACTCTTAGAACATTGTCAAATTGTGACTGTAAAGTTGAAATTTCCGTTTGAACTGTGCCAAGCTTTTGTCGTAGAGTTATTATTTCCTCTGTGAGCTTTTCTCGTTTAACTTCCATTTCCTGAATGTGTGATGGGTCAGTTTTTTGTCTTAAAGCGGCTAACTCATTTTGGAGTTTGCGCAATTCTTTTTGTATTGAGCTTCTTTCTGCTTTATGAAGCCACATCTGTGTTTTTTCGTTTTCAACTTCACTTTTGAGTCTGTTGATGAAATGGTTAATCCTTTTTATGTTGGATTTTGTTCTTCTAACATTTCTCTTAACTCTGAATATCTCCCTGTCAAGAGTAACGATAGCTTCTGATAAGCGTGTAATTTCCACCCTGGTCTTGTCAATTTCCTCTTCAAAAGAAACTATGTCGCTTCCTCTTCTGGAAAGATGCTGCTGCAAGGCGTTTACAGCTTCATCGAGACTTTTGATGGCAGTTTCGCTTGGTATTATTGCAGAAAAGTCTATTGGTGCACGATAATAGCCGCTTTCAAAGGGTCCACCCACCTCGTAGAGGTCTCCATCAATAGTGACTGTGCGATAGCCTTCGCTTGATAATGTAAAAGCAGCTTTTTCATCTGAAACAATTAATGTATCACCAAAAACAAAGTGAATGGCTGGTTCATAATGTTTCTCGTATTTTATAAAAATCGATGCTAAACCATTGACGCCTTCTCTTTCTGGGATTTTAAATTGCTTAGGATTTGATATTCCTTGAAGCGGAATTATTTTAACTCTTCCCAGCTTCATTCTTCTCAATGCTTCGGTACATGTAAATGCTGCATCGAAATCTTTGACAACTATTGCATCAAGCCATCCAATTGCAGCTGCCTCTATTGCCCTTTGATAGGTTTTGTCAATTTTTATTAAATTGCGAAGTCGACCATAGACGCCTGGAATTACGCCTAATTCTCCAAGTTCTTCTATACTTCTTAGAGCTTTTTCTTCTGCAGCAACTGTTTCGGCAAGTTCTCTTTGGGTTACAAACTCAACAACTGCTTCGCGTGCAGAATCGGCAATTTTCCCTGCTTCTTCTATTTCTCTTTCTATGGCTTCTTTCTGCGCAATTCTCCTTTCAAGAGTCCGCTCCAAACTTTTGAGCTGCGTTTTTTGTTCTTTCTGCACTTTCTCCAATTCACTTAGTGACTTTTCCAGTTCGCTTAACGTTGCCGTGAATCTTTCATTTCGCTCATTCAAGTCCTTAAGTCGTCTAGTTCGAATTTTGATGGCTGTCTGATTCTTCACATGCTCAGACCTTAAGAATGTAAGTCGCTTGTAATTGTTGTCAAGTCGCTGTTCTATATCGTGGATTTTTTTACTATTTTCTCCCAGATTATCCCACAGTTGGGCAGTTTCGTTTGCAAGAGCATCATGATCAGCTTGCTTTGTATTTATCTGAGTTAGAATTCCTTCATACTCGCCTCTTAGTTTTTTGATTTTCAAGCGGTTTTCATGAATCTCTTTTCTGATAGCCTGATACTGTTGCAGATTGTTTTCTCTTATTCTCTTCAACCCGTTGAGGCTCGTTTTTCCGGAGGTTATTTTTGTTGTTAATTCTGTTAATTTCGATTTTAGCTCGCCTATTCTTATTTGAACCTTTAAGACTTGTGAGCCACCTTCTTCAACGATTTCTGAGCTCAGTTTTCGCCATTCACCCTCAATTTCTCTTCTTTTTGACCTATGCTCTTCGCGGAGCTGCCTTAATTTTTCAACTCTGCTTCTAACCTTATCCGCCTGCAAAGAAGCTTCATCTGCCTTCTTTTGTATCTGCACCATATCATGTGAAAGTTTTACTGCTTCGAATTTTTTTATCTCATCCTTGATGAAAGTATATCTTAACAATTCATTGCGCTCTCTTTCGAGGTCATCCACTCTTTTTTGAACTTCATCTATCCTCCCCATGGCTGTGCGTATGGAAATGTCAGCGGCACGCAGTTTCTCTTCAGCTTCAGCCTTTTCAAAATCATATTGGGCTATCCCCACCAAATCCTCAATTATTTTTCTGCGTTCCATAGGAGAAATTTCTGTTAGCCGAGTTATTGTACCCTGCAAGATTATGTTTTGGCTTGAGGAGCTTATTCCAGCCATTGAAAAAATCTCTTGAATATGCGCTCTTGAAATTCTTCTGCCATTAAGCCTATAAACGCTTTGACCATTTCTATACACTTCTCGTGAAACTGTAACTGTTGTCGTGTCAACTGGCATTCGCCCATCTACATTGTCAAATTGGATTATCACCTTTGCCATTTTTGCTCTTTCTAATCCCGCCTTCTCCGAACCGTGAAAAATTAGTTTGGCTGCATTTTCCGCTCTAAGTCTTCTGGTGCTTAATTCGCCTAAGGCGAATAAGACTGCATCAACAATGTTGGTTTTTCCGCTTCCGTTCGGTCCTGTGATAGCTGTAAAACCTTTATCTAGGACTACTTTAACGGTTTGCGGTCCAAATGATTTGAATCCTTTCAGCTCAATTTTTTTGATATAGGGCATTTAGTTTGCGCCCTCGCCATCACGAAACTTGTAGCGTATGCTTTAGGTTTTAACATACAATCTACATTTTTCAGAATATAAGATTTTAACAAACATTTCGCTCAATTTTAAAACATTAAAAAACTGTTTGTCAATCGTGAATTGATGGATTTGCATCAGAGGCTAATGATGCTATTTTGTTTTTATTCCATATTTCACCGTTATTTTCTTTACAAATTCCTTTATTTTCTCATCTTTGCCATAAACAAGCAAGTAACCATCATTTTGCATATCATGCGAGAGATTCAATTCTTCTGCTATAGCATTCAACTTTTCCACTGGTAATTTGTTGGAAGGCATAACACGAATCCACTTCTCCTCCCGTGGAAGTGCAGGAACAAATTTTGTTTCCTTTTCTTCTTCGTTTAGGATTTTTCTACCCGCTTCATCTATCTGCTCAAGCCATTTTTCAACATGTTCAGCTCCGAATATTTTCTGCCCTTCAGAAACAAGATATGACTCAACGTTTCCAAGATACTCTTCAATTTTTTGGATAGTTTGTCCACAGTTTGGATCAGCATTCAGAATTTTAATCATTGTTTTGGCAGATTTCAAATCATTCATAACATTTGCAGGAATGGTTAATCCTCTCTTTCGGAATTCAGCAATAATTTCCTCCAGAATCTTCCAAACAGCCAGATATCCCATACCGTAATTCTCCATTTCATGATTTTGATTACAGCATTATAAATGGTTTCACTTTGAGCAAGTAACTTATATACATCTTGTTGAGTTTATGGATGAACAGATTTCGCATTTTTCAATGTCAATCGTTGGGTCAAAGGCTTCATGCATCTCACAGAGCAGGCCTTTTGCGCGTATAGTTCTGCAGATTTGGCAGAACATGGTGAAGAATTCTTTATGGGGTAGGTTTCCTTCAGCTAATGATGCGGCTAGTTTTTCTATTAACCTTTTAATTTCTTCATTATCCTCTAGGTTGATGGCTTTTCCTCGTATTTTTCTGTAGTAGAGGCTTATTGCGGGTTGGCTTACACCTAGAAGTTTTGCTACATCCGCTTGTTTTAGGTTATGCTCTGTCATTAATTGTTTGGCTATCATGGCTCTGACCGGTGGGATCAGGCATTTTACTACGATTTCGCATGGAAGTAACATTTATGTTGCCTTCTGGTTATAATGTGTAGAAAGGTATAAATATACTTTATTACAATTGTAATGTAAAACTGAGGTAAATGAAATGAATTGGCGAAATACACTCAAAATCTCTGAAAACGTCTACTGGGTAGGCGTCAAAGACTGGAACCGCAGACTATTTGACGCGTTAATTCCGCTTCCTAAAGGAACAAGTTACAACTCATACCTAATCATTGGCGAAAACAAAAGGGCGTTAATTGACACTGTGAATCCAGGTTTTGAAAAAGATTGGGAAGAAAAAATCAGCAATTATGTGAATCTCGCTGAAATTGATTATTTAATAATGAATCATGCGGAGCCTGACCATGCCGGGGCAATTCCATACATTATGGCAATGAACAGCAAAGCTAAACTTGTAACAACAATTAAAGGTGCAAAAATGGCACAGGTTTTCTACAAAGTGCCAGAAAACCGAATAATGGCAGTTAAAGACCAAGAAACCATCGAGTTAGGTGGCAAAACACTCCGCTTTATTGAAGCACCAATGCTTCATTGGCCAGAAACAATGTTCACTTACATTGAAGAGAACAAGGTTCTATTTCCATGCGACTTCTTTGGTTCGCATATAGCCGCTGGGTTTTATGATGATGAGTTTGAGGATTTGCTGTTTCATGCGCAACGGTACTGGGGTGAGATTATGATGCCTTTTAGGGTTATGGCTCAGAAAGCGCTTGAGAAAATAAGGGATTTGAAAATTGATGTTATAGCTCCAAGTCATGGGCCAATCCACAGAAATCCAGAACGCATCCTAGAGGCTTATAGGAAGTGGGCTGATGGCGAAACAAGGCAGAAGGCAACGGTAGTATATGTAACCATGTGGGGTAGCACAGAAAAAATGGTTAAGTCAATCGCTGAAACATTAGCATCTGAAGGTATTGAAATAGCCTTATACAATCTGGCTTATGCTGACATAGGCGATGTGGCAAAAGACCTTGTAGATTCCAAAGCAATCGTTTTAGGAGCGCCAACAGTTTTAGGCGGTGCTCATCCCTTAGCTTTTTATGCTACTTATCTTGTGAAGGCGTTGCGTCCACCATCAAAGTACGGCGTAGTTCTAAGTTCTTATGGTTGGGGAGGCGGCACAGTGAAACATGTCCAAGAAATTCTCGATCAGTCAAAACTGGAAATTGTAGGCGCATTGGAGATTAATGGTCCTCCAACAGAAAATGATATTGCAAAAATAGTGGAAATAGGTAAAGTCCTTGCTAAGAAAATTAGAGAGGAATAATTATGAGTGAAGAAAGAAAGAGAATGCTGAAAGAAATGATTAAGCAACTGCATTCTGGTGTGCCACCGGAGGAAGTTAAGGAAAGGTTCAAACAAGTTTTAAAGAGAATAAGCTCTGAGGAGATTGCAAAGATTGAAAATGAGCTTGTGAAGGAAGGAATGCCGAGAGAAGAAATCCAACGATTGTGTGATGTGCATCTTGCGGTTTTTAAGGAGCAATTGAAGAAACAGAAGACAACGGTTCCCAGTTGGCATCCGATTAATATTCTTATGGAAGAGCACAAAACAATGTTGCAGCTTGCAGAAAAACTTGTAGCCATAAAAGACAAGATATTGAAAGTCAATGATGCAAGCTATATTGGCGAGGAGTTTCACCAATTGGAACACGTGGCAAGAGATTTTACCGATTCTGAAAAGCATTATTTACGAGAGGAAAACGTCCTTTTTCCAATTCTAGAAAAGCATGGAGTTAGTGAACCGCCGGCAATAATGTGGATGGAGCATAATCAAATAAGAGAGAATAAAAAACAGCTCAGCAATCTAATTAGCAATTACACTTCAACTAACTTCCAAAAATTTAAGACTGGGCTTGCAGAAGCTGCTGAAGCCGTAAACAGTCTTCTTCAAAGCCACTTTTACAAAGAAAATAACATATTATTTCCAACTGCTTTGAAGATTTTCTCTGAGCAAGAATGGGAAAATGTACGGAAAGAATTTGATGAAATTGGTTATTGCTGTTTCACTCCTCCACAGTTGATAGCAGCTCCACGAGTTATTAAAGCGGAGGGAAAAGCTGATATCGCTTCTTCTGTTAAAGGCGAGTTGCAATTTGAAACAGGCTCACTATCAACGGAGGAAATTGAAACTATTTTGAACTCTCTTCCCATTGATGTTTCCTTTGTCGATGCAAATGATGCAGTCAAATATTTCAACAAGGCTGAGAAACGAATTTTCGTGAGAACCAAAGCTGTTCTCGGAAGAAAAGTGCAATTATGCCACCCGCAGAAAAGCATCCACATAGTTAACAAAATCCTCGAAGCGTTCAAGAAAGGTGAGAAAGATTCTGCTGAATTCTGGATTACAATGAACAATCGCTTGATACACATCAGGTATTTTGCAGTTAGAGATGCTAGTGGAAAGTATCTTGGGACAATGGAAGTCACACAAGACCTAACAGATGTTAAAAAGATTGAAGGGGAGAAAAGGCTTCTCGATTGGAAAGATTAGAAATTAGGTTGCTACAACCAATGCTTAAACCATGAACTTTAATGCGTCTGTACCTTTCATGCCTACCTTTACACCAAAGTTTTTCGCCTTGCTCGTTGCAGCTTTAACTTGCGCATTAAGTACATCCTCAAAAGTTTTCACTCCACTAACCATAACTGCAGCCGCACCGATTCTTTCCGCAGCCTCAATGTTCAGAAACCCGCACATGATAAAGCCTTTTTCTGCGATTATCATAAGCATTGGCGGCGAATCAGGTAAATCCACATGCAATCCTAGATAGCTTTTGCCATCAACTTTTATTGTTTGAATGTTAATCATACCCTAACACCTTTAATCCTAAACATTACATATTCAGCTTAAATAAAAATTACTGGTATAAACCAAGAGAGACTCTTCATGCTGACAAGACTGAAAGAAAAAGTTCAACTGTTGTTCGCGGCTGAGGCAAAAGCAGCTCACAAAATAGGGTTAACACCAAACATCATAAGCGTTATCGGCGTATTATTCTCTTTTCTCTCAGGCATAGCTTATGCTCTGGGGCAATCAAACACAATTTACCTCCTGCTTGCTGCAATTCTACTTTTACTTTCAGGATTCTGTGATGCTTTGGATGGCATATTAGCTCGACTGTATCAAGAGGCAACAGTTTTCGGTGGTTTCTTTGACTCGTTGCTTGATAGGTATGCTGATGCATTTGTCTATATTGGCATAATCACTGGTGAACTATGTGATAGATTTTGGGGATTGGCAGCATTGATAGGTTCTTTGCTTGTAAGTTATACTCGTGCTAGAGCAGAAGTGACCGGCTTGAAAATGGAGTCGATAGGATTGGTGGAAAGAGCAGAACGTATTATTATATTAGCTATTGCAACCATTGTCGCAATCTTTTGGCTTTCTGCATTAAACGTAGCTATAATAGTGCTTGCGATACTTTCCAACCTAACTGTTATCCAACGAGCCTTGTATACGTATAGGAAATTGAAAAATTAGGAAATGATCTAAAAGCTAAAATCTTCTTCTCGGGCGCATGCGTCTCTCGTCTCTAGCCCTAACCTTCACGATGCCTCTATGCACAGCACATGAAACACAATAATATTTCGTGTCAACCCAAGAAGACAAATAAGTGCCTTTCTGCCTAAGCTCCTTAGCTAATTGTGGATCAACTAGAGACTTCCTACTAGTAACCTTTTTAGCTTTATCTCGAGGCACAAGCTGTCCACACATGGCACATTGGACAACGCCACTGCTGCCCTTACTGCCTTTTGATCTTCCTCGGCTTTTGCGCTTAAATGGCACTTCTCATTCACTCCTTAAATGATTCAACAAACTAAATGCGGTGCCTACCTTATATATCTGTCCTTAACTTCATGATGGAGGCAATGTTGGCTTTTTCATTGATTTTTGGAGTTATTTTTCCAGTTGAGGATGTAAAAAGAGTTGTAACTCCTGGTCCATGACCTGACGTTACGCAGTTAGTGTGCACAACTATGCCGACAGACACAGCACCTTTACGGTAAATTCGGCCGAAAGAATGGTCTGCATCAAGTATAGCCACCAAATCACCAAGCCTTAGATTGTCAAGCTTATACTCTTTTCTTGTGCTTTCGTCAAAGAGTTGGATGTCATAGTCGCCAGAATATGTTTGGTTCGCACCTAAGCCTGAACCCATAATGGCGGCAGGAATAATATGAGTAACTGGGACCTCCAATTTATCACCTTTAGGTTTAGGAGCTAAAGCTTCCAGAAAATATGGATCCATATTCATCACTATTATATCTGGAAAATCCAGCAGTTTTAAGCCTACACCATGGGCTTTTACAAGCACTTTGTCGCCAAGCACAAGTTTCTCAAGAGTTTCAATTGGAAAATCAACTAGTACATGTTCTATCCCTCCATGTTTTCCTGTAACAATTCCTTTTTTGCCTTTTGCATCGCCTGAAACTACTACTGCTTCATTGCCTACGCATGAAAGCACATTAAAAGCAGTGTTTGCACCCTGTCCAAAACGTGGATCATTCTCCCTATTTTCTAGGCTTACACCAGGTTCTACATGATCTGCTTCCCATCCGCATGCTAAGTCGCCTACTCTTACGTTGTAGGTGATCCCGCCGACGCCGGGCAAAACCATTGGCGTTCCTTCAGCTGAAATGTTGTATATGCTCCTTCCATATACTGGGCTTGCTACTTCACCCACAACGGAGATTTTCACTAATTTTTGAGTATTTGTTTTCAACATTTAATGTCCTTCTTCACGAAATCAATGTTTTAGCTAATTATTGTTAATAAGATTTGACTTTTTCCGTCATATCTAAGCTGAATATGACAAGTTTTAAATTTGAGGTTTTCTTTTGATTGAGTGAAGCCTGAACTGAGTAGGGCGAATCTATTACAAGAGGCTGAGAACAATGTCTGACATAGGATTAAGGTCAAAAATGCTGGTTAAGGATGTTATGAGCAGCCCAGTTGTAACCATCGAAGAGAGTGCTCCTGCAAACAAGGTTGCAGAGCTTATGCAAAAGCATGATTTAGGCTGCATAATAGTGACAAGTAAAAGTGCAAAGCCTCTTGGAATTATAACTGAAAGAGACCTTGTGGAGAGAGTTTTAGCTAAAAATGTTAAGCCAGACGAGGTTAAAGCTGAGGAAGTTATGACTTCGCCCCTGATTACCATAGAGCCTGATGAAACAATAACTGAAGCTGCTAGGAGAATGAGTAGATTAAACATCCGGCGCTTAGGAGTAGTTTACAAGGGGCAGCTTATCGGATTACTTTCAAGCAAAGATGTTTTAGCAGTTATGCCTGAATTGCTGGAAACAATACAGGAAAACGCCCTTATAGAAGGCGAAAACAGAGCACAAGAGGCAACTGAAGAATCAACTCCACTTGCTGGAAATTGTGATCGTTGCGGAGTTTGGTCTGAAGACCTTAAAGAGGTTAATGGCGAGTTTCTCTGTGAGGACTGTAGAGCTGAATTAGAAGAAGAGAGTGAGGAGTGAGGGCGACTGCGTGCGTGTTAAAGAAATTGCAAATGAAAAACATCCATTTATTTATGCGGACGAGCTTGCCACAAAGGCTCGAGCGATAATTCGTAATTCAGCTCTAAGGATTCTTCCTGTTACTGATGGCAACAGAAAAGTTTTAGGAATAATTACTCGCGGTAATGTGATGGCTATTTCTTCTTCTGTCTCGCCAATAAGAGTTAAGGGAATAATGGCAAACCCAAAGTATATTGCTGCAATGGATGATGAAGTCACCTCAACCATTAAGGAAATGATTCGTCTTGACGAGTGGTATGTTCCAGTTGTTAATACATTTTATGACAAAATGTACTGGGGAGTTTTAGGTCTGGAAAACTACATTGATTTTTCTGTTAAAACAAATCCGGAAAAACTTGCGAAACCAGTTTCTGAAATAATGTCCAAAAACGTTGTTGCATGCTCTCCAGATGATGAGATTGATAACATTTGGCGTCTGATGCAGACTAAATCATTCGCAGGATTGCCCGTTGTAAAAAAAGATAAGTTAGTAGGTATAATAACTCAGAAAGACTTACTTGAAAGCAGTGCTCTTTTTCCAACATTTGAGTCTTCTAAAGGTCGCTTTCGAGCATCTTCAAAAGTTTCTTCAATAATGAAAACTGAAGTTATAGCAGTCTTGCCATCTGCAAAAGCAATTAGGGCTGCGAAAGTCATGGCATTCAAGAATATTGGCAGGGTTCCAGTTAAGGATGAGGAAGGAAGACTACTCGGCATAGTTGATAGAGAAGATGTTATTCGATTACTTTTTAATTGAGGGAAAAACATGAGTAGAGAAACTTTTAGAAGAACTCTAAAAGAGAAAGGTCAACTAGCATTGAAAACCCAATCTTCAAAAAAACGCGAGAGTGAAATTCTACAGGTTGCCAAAAGCCCTGTTGTAACCATGGCGGCTACAACTCCCATCTATGATGCTATACAAATCATGACTAAGGAAGGTTTTCGAAGGATACCAATCGCTAATCCTGGAACAAAGGTTCTTGAAGGAATCATCACTGCAACCGATATAATTGATTATCTTGGTGGTGGAAAAAAATTTGAAGTTATTGAGCAGAGGTTTGGTGGAAATTTTTTCAAAGCTATAAATGAGCCTATAAGGCTAATAATGGTTAAAGATGTTGTTTCTGTTAAGACTTCTGCAAAAATAAGCAAGGCAATCGAGCTTATGAAAGAGAAAAATCTGGGTGGTTTACCTGTTGTTGATGATAAGAACAGTGTTAAAGCAATAATTACCGAAAGAGACGTCGCACATATATTTGCTGATAGAATAAGCAGCATCAAAGTCTCGCAAATTATGTCCAAAAATATGATTACCGCATTGCCTACAACGACAATATTTGAAGCTGAAAAAACAATGATAATGCAGGGATTCAGGAGACTGCCGATAATCTCTAACGGCAAAGTTGTAGGCATAATAACCTCTATGGATATCATACGATTTTTCGGTTCCGGAAAAGTCTTCAAATATCTACAATCCAAGACCATAAAACAAGTTCTAAACACGTTGGCACTTGACATAGCAACAAGGGAAGTTCTCACAATAGAACCCCAAGCAGATGTCGGGTACGCGGCAAAAATAATGCAAGACAAAAATGTAGGTGCAATACCAATTGTTCAAAGCGGGAAACTTGTTGGTATAATAACTGAAAGAGACTTCTTTAAAATAATAGAATAAGTGCTTTTATGATAGAAGTAGAGGAATTGGAATCGGCAAAAGGTCAGGAGAATGAAGTTTTCTCTAGTTAATGCTGGTCCAAACATAGGATTAGACGAACGCGAAAGAAGAAAGGCTCTCAGTTCCTTTCCACCTTTAGGCATTCTATATTTAGCCACAGTCCTTCAACAGAATGGAGTGGAAGTTTCTGCTTTAGATCAAGCTGCAAAGGGCTACACAATAGAGGAAACAGTTAAATGGATAGAAAAAGAAGACTCCGACATTCTTGGTTTTTCAACATTTTCCGCTTCTGGGCGCACAGCTGCATTAATCAGTGAGAAAGTTAAAGAGAAAAATCCAAACATTACCATCATATTTGGTAACTATTACGCAACATTCAATCCAGAACGAATTCTCAGGAAATATCCATCTGTTGACATAATTGTTCGAGGTGAAGGGGAAAACACGACCATTGAACTTCTAGATTATTTGAAGAAAGGAGATGACCTGAGAAAAGTTCGGGGAATCACTTTCCGCAGCAAAGATAATAGCATCGTTTCCGCTCCTGAAAGACCTCTAATAAAGGATTTAGACTCGCTTCCTTTTCCTGATCGGAAGTTAGTTGATGAGGAGTATCACTGCATTATTGCTGGAGCAAATGTAGCTCCCAAAAAGTTTACAAGTGTGGTTTCTTCTCGTGGATGTGTTTATAGATGCCGATTTTGCAGTTGTACTCAGTTTGCTCGCAACATTTGGCGACCTAGATCTGTCAAGAACACAATGGATGAACTGCATTTTCTTGCGAGTGAAGGATACGAGCAATTCATCTTTACCGACGATAGCTTTACATTGGATCCGAAGAGAGTGACTGAGCTTTGTAGGGCTATGAGAAAAGAAAGGTTAGATATGGATTGGATTTGTGAGGGAAGGGTTGATAATTGCTCTTATGAAATTTTATTGGAAATGGCGAAGGCTGGCTGTAAAATTCTTTTTTTCGGTATTGAAAGTGCAAACCAAAGAATTCTGAACTACTATAACAAAAAAGTCACGCCTGAACAGTCTAAGACTGCAGTAAAGACAGCCAGAAAAGCAGGAATAGATGTAATAGTCGGCTCTTTTATTGTAGGTGCTCCAGATGAAACTAAAGAAGAGGTTCAAAACACAATCAACTTTGCAAAGAAAATTCCAATAGACATCCCGCAATTTAACATATTAGGAGTCTATCCTGGAACAGATCTTTGGGATGAATTTGAATCAAAAGGGCTTCTAAAAGGCGATGAATGTTGGGAAACAGGTATTGCTGTCTCCGATATCTGTCCAACAGCATTGCCACTTAACGTAATCAAGCTGATGATTCACGATGCCTTTTATGAGTTTTTCCGTAGGCCAAGCTATATTTTGAAGCAAATAATGGGAACCTTGAAGAGTTCTTATAGAATGGGAGTTGTGATTAGCAATCTAAGTCGAATAGAAGAAATTAGACAGAGTCTTCGCAGTGTTGCCTAGTGCATAGTGTATAAAGAAAATTTAAAGTTGAAATGGTGTATCATAATGTGAGAGTGATTCATGTGATTGTTGACTTGGTTTTAAGCGGTGCTAAAGCATACATGAACAAGCAGATCGTGGACTGCAGCATAGCGATAAATGATGGAAAAATTTTCAAGATAGGCGTAGAAGCAAACATGCCAAAAGCACAAGAGAAAATTGACCTGAAAAATCTGTTAGTTTTGCCCGGCTTAATAGACGCCCATGTTCATTTGCGTGATGAAGGAAAAGCCTACAAAGAAGATTTTTATAGCGGCACAGCTGCTGCTGCTTCTGGCGGGATAACAACTGTTTTAGATATGCCCAACAATTTGCCAGTGACTATGAGTGTGGAAACTTTAAAGAGTCGAATGGAAAATGCCGGAAAAAAGATTCTTGTTAACGTCGGCTTTTACTCAGAATTTCCAAAGAATATGAAGGACATAAGAGGCATTATTGAAGAGGGTGCTATTGCTTTTAAATTGTTCCTAGCTGAACAGATTGGCGGCTTGAATATTGATGATGATAATGCCTTGCTGGAGGCTTTCAGTTTAATCTCTAGGTTGAATGTTTTCGTTGCTGTCCATGCGGAAGACAAAACTGAATTAGAAAAAGGAATCGCTAAATTTAAACATGCCAAATGCAATAGTATTGATGCGTTTTTAGGGGCACATTCAGAAAAAGTTGAAGTAGCAGCCATAAACCGTTTACTTAGCATTGCAAAACATGCAAATGTACACGTACATTTTTGTCATGTATCCTCAGAAAAGGGATTAAAAGCTGTGATTAATGGTAAAAAATCTGGGATGCCGATAACCTGTGAAGTAACTCCACATCATTTGCTATTGTCTGCTGATGATTTTAAGAAAATTGGTACTTTAGCATTAACTATGCCGCCAGTTCGAGAAAAACGTCATGCATCAGCCCTTTTTGCCGCAGTCAAAAATGGATGTATCGACATCATAGCTTCTGACCATGCGCCACATGCTTTACATGAGAAAAAGGCTGAAGCAATTTGGGACGTTAAAGTTGGCATACCAAATCTGGAAGCGATGGTTCCGCTTATGCTTACACAAGTAAAGCGTGGAGTGTTATCGCTAAGCGACTTGGTTGGATTGATGGCTGAAAAACCAGCTGAAATTTTCCATCTGAAAGAAAAAGGTTTTTTGATAGAGGGAAACTGTGCAGACCTTACTGTTATAGACTTAAAGAGAAAATATAGAATTGATGCATCCAAATTTCATTCTAAAGCAAAATACTCTCCTTTTGATCAGTGGAATGTTGAAGGAAAACCTGTTAAAACCTTCGTTAATGGTCGATTAGTAATGGATGAAGATGAAATTGTCGCTGAAGCAAGAAGTGGAAGCATAATTAGGAGAGAATAATGTGAAGTTTATTGCTGATGGAATGCTTGGGAAACTTACACGTTGGCTTCGCTTGCTTGGGCATAATGTAAAGTATTCAAGTAAATTGGATGATGCTCAACTGATTACGATTGCGAGGAAAGAGCGACGTATTCTGCTTACGAGAGATTTAGAACTTTATCATCAAGCTATAACGAAAGGGATTGATGCTTTTTACTTGGAAGAAAAATCCGAAGCCGAAAAACTCGCAGAACTTGCTAAAAGGTTTGGCATCAAATTAGACATAGATATGGCAACGTCAAGATGCACAAAATGCAATGTTCGCGTGAAGCCAATATCAAAAGAAAAGGTTGTAGGTAAAGTTGAGAAAAGCACATTTTCCAATTATACTGAATTTTGGGAATGTCCAAAATGTGAGCAGATATACTGGCAAGGTGCTCATTGGACAAGAATCAGGAAAATTCTTGAAGATTCAAGAAAAAACTTGGAAAAAGGAAGAAGTAGCTAATTAGCTTTCTTTTAGAAGCCATTTTAAGGGAATATCTTGGTATGTGCCGTCAGGCAAAGTTCTTCTAATAGTCATTGGCAGAATTCCCGCCTCAAGTTCACCCAAAGCTATGTCTATTGGACTTGAAAAGCCTTGAGAAACATCAATAAGTATCGGAGCACCCATGGATATCTGCAAAGCCCTAGCTCCCACTATCCTTGCCTTTTCGAAACGAGTAAGCTTAGGCGGACCTACCGAAATTCTCTTCTCTTTTTTGGACGTGTTCTAATACTCCCCAGCGCCTGGATACCCAGGGCCTCCTCCCGGTGGACCTCCGGGCGGTGTTGGAGGAGTCTTCATTTTTCCTGCTGCAATAACATCGTCAATTTTAAGTATCATTGAAGCTGCTTCTGTGGCTGATTTGACAATTTGCTTTTTGACGGCTAATGGTTCGAATACTCCTACTTCTGTCATTTCCTGAACTTTTCCTGAGTGAACTTCGATTCCTGCCCATGTTTCTCCTTTCTCATGTTTGGACCTAAGTTCGGATAGTATGTCAATCGGATCTAGCCCTGCATTTTCGCTTAGTGTCGTTGGAATTGCTTCAAGTGCTTCTGCGAAATTTCTAACTGCAAGCTGCTCTCTTCCTGGAAGGGTTTCAGCATATTTTTTGAGTATTCGTGAAACCTCAAGTTCTGGAGCGCCACCTCCAGCTAGAATTTTCGGTTCTTCAACTATGTCTCTGACTACGCAGAGGGCGTCGTGCAATGATCTTTCTGCTTCATCCACTATGCGTTGTGTTCCGCCTCTTATCAGAATTGTAACTGCTCTGGGATGTTTGCAGCCTTCCACAAAAGTCATTTTGTCATCGCCTATTTTGCGTTCTTCAACTAGACTTGCATAACCCAAGTCTGCTGACCTCATGTCATCCATGTTAGTTATTAGCTTTCCGCCAGTGGCTTTTGCAAGTTTTTCAATGTCTGATTTCTTAATTCTCCGCGCTGCGAGAATTCCTTTTCTTGCAAGAAAATGTTGAGCCATGTCATCTATGCCCTTCTCGCATAAAACTACATTTGCACCTGTTTCAGCTATTTTTTCAACCATGTTTTTCAGCATTTCTTCTTCTTGCTTTAGAAAAGCTTCCATTTGTTCTGGGCTTTCAATATTAATCTTTGCGTCAAACTCTGTCTTTTCAATTTCTAATGGGCAATCTAAAAGTGCGATTTTGGCTTTTTCCACTCTCTTAGGCATTCCAGAATGTGCCACTTCTTTGTCTAGAACTATCCCTTGTATAAACTTGGTATCCCTTATTGATTCTCCTGGTTTCTTCTCAACTTTCACGTCATCTAAATCCGCCTTATATTTGCCATCTTCTTTTTCAGCAATTTCAAGAATTGCTTTCACTGCTAACTCTGCCAAGTACTCTCTATTTTCAGCTACTAGTTTGCTAGCCATTGAAGTCATTGCCGCCTTTTTCAAGTATTCATTGGAACTTAAGTTCACTGGCATGGCTATTTTTTCTAGTGCTTCAAGTGCTTTTTCTGCGGCTTTTTTGTATCCGTCAATTATTATTGTCGGGTGAACATTCTTCTCAGTTAATTCTTCAGCCTTGCCCAATAGTTCTCCAGCTAGGATTACCGCTGTTGTTGTTCCATCGCCTGCCTCGTTATCTTGTGTTTTCGCCACTTCAACCATCATTTTAGCTGCAGGGTGTTGAATGTCCATTTCATCTAATATTGTGCGTCCATCGCTTGTGATTGTTACGTCGCCGAAGCTGTCTACAAGCATTTTATCCATACCTTTAGGTCCGAGCGCGCTTTTTACGGTTTCAGCTACTATTTTTGCAGCCATTATGTTTGTATGCTGTGCTTCTCTTCCTCTACTTCGGCTTGAACCTTCTTTCAATACTAAAACTGGAACACCACCAGATGGTGCTGTTGACAAATTCAATTTCCTCCTTCAGTGCGTCAATGAAAGAAACAGCATTGCAATATAAATTTTTCTAAAGAGAAACTTGAAAGTTGGATTTTTCAGATGTAACCTATTTAAAGCAATATTTAATTAGGCTTGAGCATCGTCTTTAGCCCGAGCCCAGTCAGAATTATCAAAACACTTTCACGTCTTGTTATCTCTTTATTTTTCAACTGCTTTTTGTAAGCTGCATAAGCAACTGCAGAGCTTGGTTCTACGAAGAAGCCTTTTCTTGCGAGCCCAGTGAAAGCATCATCTATCTCGTTCTCTTCAACAATAACTGCTTCACCGCAAACTTCCCTTATGTTTTTGACCATGTTCTCTAATAGTGGAGGTTTCATACTCACTAAAGCATCTGCTATTGAAGTTACCTTTTTTGGCACAGTATAACTTATATTTTTTAAGCGGTGATATAATGGTGAAACTTGACGTGTTTGGCACGCTACAATTTTCGGCATGCATTTTATGATCCCTGAATCTGATAGGTGCTTGAACCCGCTTATCATACCTAAAAGCAATGTTCCAGCGGAAACTGGAATGTAAATGCGTTCTGGAAGATGCCAGTTAAACTGTTCAGCCACCTCATAGCTGAGGCTTCTTATCCCATCCCTAAAAAGCGGATGCAAAATGTGTCCAACATAGTATTTTCCCTCTTCAGGTTTCTGTGCTTCTTCTGCAACTTGGCTTCGAGTGCCAGGAACTTTGTGAACCTCTGCGCCATAAAACTGTATTTGATTGAATTTTGGTCCTGAAACGTTTTGGGGAACGTAAATCTTTGCCTTTAACCCAGCATAAGCTGCATAAGCAGCTATTGATGCGCCAGCATTGCCCGAAGAATCTTCTGAAATACATCTACCAGTTTTTTTCACTAGTTTATGCAATGCGGAGATTAATGTTGCTGAGCCTCTGTCTTTGAAGGAGCCTGTTGGGTTCAAGCTTTCAAGTTTAAAGTGAACATTTTTAGAAAACTTGATTAGTGGCGTCCAGCCTTCGCCTAAAGTTATGATGTCACCTTTTCTGATGTATGGAAAGAATTTTGCGTAGCGCCAAACTGAATAATTACGCCTTAAAATTTTTGCCTTTTCAAATTTGAAGTGATGTTGAGTGTCCAATGGGTGACCACAGTATGAACATTTGAAATTTAGAAAATCTTCAGAAGTTCGGTCGCATACTGTGCATTTAATTTCAATTTGCATTGGTTAATGCCTCTTTGCCTTATTGAGAAAAGTGTGCATATTTAACTTTAAACGCTGTTATTTTTCAGCGAAACTTTTAATATCATAAGTTGAAACGTTGTACTTTCCAAGGCAACATGCCAAATGCTCAGGAGAAATGACTATTTGATGAGGATAATTGTTTGTCTCAAGCAAGCCGTGGATGTTTCTCAGTTGAAAGTTGACCAGGCCACGAGGCAATTGTTAATCGCAGGTGTACCTAAAAAGATTAGTGATTTTGATAAGAACGCTTTAGAAGAGGCCGTTAGGATTAAGGAGAAAATTGGCAATGCTGAAATATTCACTTTAACTGTGACTGCTGAAGATGCGAGGACTGTTTTACGAGAAGCACTTGCGATGGGTGCAGACAAAGCTTATGTTGTTAATGACACAAGCCTTAAGGATGTTGACACTTTAGGTACAGCTTATGTATTGTCTGAGGCAATCAAGAAAATCGGCGAGTTTAACCTCATTCTTTGCGGCGAAACATCCCTAGACAGTTTTTCTGGACTTGTCGGTCCAAGATTAGCCGAGTTTTTGGGACTCCCGCAGCTAAGCTCTGTGCGAAAGCTTAGTGTTGACGGAGACACTATTGTTGCTGAACGGGCGCTTGAGGATGCAGTTGAGACTGTGAAAGCGAAAATGCCTGCTTTAGTTATGGTTACTCGGGAGATTAATCAGCCGCGAATTCCTTCGCTTATGATGATAATGAAGGCTTCTAAGAAAGAGATTGTTTCTTTGGCTGTCGCTGATTTGGGTATTCAAAAGGAGAAGCTTGATCCAAAGATTGAGGTAATGGAAGTTTTAGCGCCTAAAACAGAACGCAAGAAAATTAAGATCACTGGCGAGAATGCTTTGGAGATTGCGGACAAGTTGGCTAAGGCTTTAATTCAAGAAGGTGTCGTGGGAAAGAGGTGAGAAATACATGAGTGAACATAAGGGTGTTTGGGTTTTTTCTGAGAAACATGATTTGGCATTAGAAATTATTGGTAAAGCACGGGAAATAGCAGATAAACTTCAAACTGAACTTGCAACTGTTTTGATTGGGTTCAATTTGCAGCCAAAGGTGGATGAACTGATAAAATGTGGCGCAGATAAGGTTTATATCATTGAGAATCAATCTTTGGAACGTTTTCAAATTGACTCTTACCTTGGCATTTTGTACAATTTGGCAGTGAATTATAAGCCAGAGATTATTCTGATTAGCTCGACAAGAAATGGGAAACCGCTTGCTGCTAGACTTGCAACAAGGCTTCAAGTCGGATGTGCCCCAGACTGTGCTAAATTGAGTATTGATGAACACGGAAGATTGGTAGGTGAAAGAATAACTTATGGAGGGAATGCTGCTGCAAGAATCACTTTCAAGTCTAAACCGCAAATAGCCACTGTGCCTTCAAGAGCATTTGTGAAGCCACAACCCAAAGATCGTAGCGGACAAGTGATAAAGTTAGATGTTAAAGCTGAAGAGCCTAAAACAGGGATTGTTGATGTGAAGCCATTAGAAACTTCAAGTGTAAGAATCGAAGATGCTGACGTGATTATTAGTTGTGGAAGAGGCTTGGAAAAGAAAGAGGATAAGACTATGCTGGATGAGTTAGCAACAGTTTTGTGCGGACAAGTTGGATGTTCAAGACCTTTGGCAGAAGATAGAAAATGGTTTACGGAATGGGTTGGCTTGTCTGGGCATAAAGTTAAGCCGAAGCTTTACATTGCATGCGGCATTTCTGGCGTAATTCAGCACGTTGCTGGAATCCGTGATGCAAAAGTTATAGTTGCAATTAACAAGGATGAACAAGCACCAATATTTGAAGTTGCAGATTATGGAATTGTTGGCAACTTATATGAGATATTGCCAGCATTAAAAGAAGCACTTCAAAAGCTGTTACAATGATTTTTTAAAGTGGAATTGCTTATTCTACTTTTTAAGTGAGTTTCTGATATTTTTGTTTTTTAGGATGATAAATTGTGACTTTGTCGCCTTCTTTTACTTTGAAAGTTTTTGCAGCGTTGCCTTGATTTACGGAAATTTCCAAGAGGTTGTGGCTTCCAATTAATGCTAAAGGCTTCTGTGGTTTCACATCACCATAAGCCTTACATAATTTCAATTTTAATAGTCTATTTTTAAGCTTAAAGTTAATGTTAACCTTGGCATCTAACTCTTCAATTTCTAACTCTCCAAAATTTGTTATTATATTTCCAAAATCATCAACATGTAATACTTCACCAATCAGCAAACTCTTTCTTTTAACAATTTTCGTAAAGCTTGGCATCACAATCTTGCAAATTTCTGGTCCAAACTCTGTGGGAGATATGCCACTCGCTAAATGGGCCGCTGCCGGCGCAAAAATGTCTCTTCCCTGAAATGTGCTTGAAATTTTTGATAACATGAGTCTCTTGTTGGATATTTGGTAAATGTGTTCTATACTCTGCTTTTTTGCAGCTAAAGCTAACAAGCCATTATCTGGTCCAATGTAATAGCCTTGTTTTGTTTGTATAAGTATTGGTCGCCTTTTGGTTCCAACACTAGGGTCTATTACTGCCACATGAATTGCATTTTTCGGGAAATATGGTGCCGCACAAGCTAATACATAGGCACCCATTTTTACATTGAATTTCTCCATTTCATGACTTATGTCAACAATTGTTGCATTTGGACTTATGCTTAGTATTACTGCTTTCATTTCAGCCACGTAAAAGTCCTTGAGTCCAAAATCAGTTGTTAAAGTGATTATTCTTTGAGCCATGTTACATCACTTATAAGCAACACAAAATAATTAACTTTCCATAAAGCACGGAGGGCGCAAATGCCTGTTAACATAAAACTTGATACAAAAGAATTAGCTTTGGCTGTTTGTCTCACAGCTTTATACGTCGTTTTTGGTGCTGTGAAAGTTTCTCCAATAATAGGTTTGCCTGGTCAAGCAATCACAGCAGCTGCAATTATGGCGCCTGTAATGGGCATAATCTTTGGCCCCTTTATAAGTATGTTATCAACTTTTTTAGGAGGAGTAATAGGTTTTTCTTTTGGCTATTTTTCCATGCCAAGTTTTACGTCTGGCATTACAGCGGCAGTATGCAGTGGACTCACATCAAAAGGCAGAAGAATAACATCCGCTGTAGTTTATCTTTCTTTTTTTCTCCTTCTAGCTTTTTATCCAGTTATCGGACCTGCATGGTTGTATCCACCATTACTTTGGTTTCAGATAATTGGTTTCATGATTTTGGTTTCGCCTTTACAGTCTATAGCAATAAGAAATCTCCATTCTGATGATGACTCGAAGCTTTTTTATGCTTTCTTTATTACATCCCTAACTTCAACTCTTGCTGGTCAAATAGCTGGCTCTGTGACTTTCGAAGCAATGCTCTTACCAGATCTTGATTATTGGAGAGGCACATGGATTGCAACAACTTTTCTCTATCCAATTGAAAGAATTATCATTGCTACTTGCTCCTGTTTAATCGGAACTGCTTTATTCAGAATTTTGAAAAAAACGAATTTTGTGTCTTTTTTGAATGAGTCACACCCATGAGGAAAGTGTTCATGAATATGCATTCTTTGAATGGCATTATCATATCCGCTAGACCATGAGCATCATCATCGAAATCAACTGGTGCATCCTTTATCAGCACTATTGGAGTTTTTTCATCTGATTCACCCATCAGCAAATGTGCTGCAGAAGCAATATTATCGGCAATAGCATGACGTGTAATCGCTAAGAGTTTTCCATAAATGTCCTTTTCTCCTCTACAATCTTTTATAGGTTTAAATCCTGCAGCTGCTAAAGCTAAACCAACAGTGCCTATTCTAAGCGGAATTAAACCACTGTCAACAATTAAAACTGCAATTTTCTTGCCAGTTTGACGCTTAATCTCTTCTCTAATCTGCTTAGCATATTCTTCGATATTGTTTGGCCATAAAACAACTGAGTTTACTGGCGCATTTTTATTGTCTATTCCAGCATTTGCGGTTAAAACTCCTTTTTTAAGAGTTAAAACTGCCTTGTCAACTCCGCCATAGATCCTGTCAGCCTCTTGCAAGATTAATTCCGCAAATTCTGGCTTTACAGAAAATTTTTTGGCAAGCTTTCTTGCATTTTCTGAAGGTTTAATCTCACTTAATTTTGCCACACGGCCCTCTGCATAAGCTATGATTTTTGAGGTTATTGCCAGTATGTCATTATCTTCCAACTGCAGGTTTTGTTCTTTTAGAGATTTCATAATCAGTTTAACTGGGTCATCTCCAACTTTTACAGTTTTTGTTTTAACTGCATAAAGTCTCAATTTCTCATCCTCCATGGGCAATAGGAACAAAAACTATTTCGGCTTTATCACTAATAACAGTGTCTAAACCATTTAAAACGCTAATTTCCTTTCCGTTTACAAGTATAAGCGTGTTCGGTCTAGGGTCCTCAAGCTCAGGATCTATTAAGGCTTTTTTAAGTTTAGGATGTTCTTTAACGAGTCTCTTAACAAAATCTCTTAACGAAATCTCATCTTCGATATTTATGCGAAGTTTGCTTTTGCCAGATATGCTGCGAAAAGCACCTACAAATCTCATTGTTACATGCAATTTTATCAGCTCACTTTTTAGCTTACAAAACTATTATGATAGAAATATCGTTTACATTGGTTCCTGTTTGCCCAGTAAATATGAGATCGCCAAGGTTTGAAAAAAAATGGTAGGAATCATTTTTTGACAAATATTCTTCTGGAACCAGCCCCTTCTTTGCTGCTTTCATCAATGTTTTTCCATCCACTAAGGCTCCAGCAGCATCTGTGGGGCCGTCTATGCCGTCTGTGCTTAAAGAGGCCACCACCACGCCATTCATGCCATTCAATTTTTGAGCAGCAGCCAAAGCTATTTCTTGGTTTCTTCCACCCAGTCCCTTTCCAATAACTGTTACTGTTGTTTCTCCGCCTGCGATTATTCCTGCTGGTTTCGGGACTGGGTTTCCAGATAGGATGACTTCATTGGCTATTGAGGCTAGTATGGTGCCTACATGTCTTGCTTCTCCTTCCAGCATCGCAGTTAATAGAAGCGTGTTTAACCTCTCTGTCTTCAAATATTCAGAGGCTGTCTGGCTTGCAAACCTATTGTTTCCAATGACAATGTTGAAAACTTTCTTGAATGCTTCGTCATTAGCCTTTGGTGTTTCTGGAATTTTGCCCTTTTCTCCATTTAACAAAACCTTTTTTATTGATGTGGGAGCCTTGCTCCATAGCTTGTATTTCTTCAAAACGTTTATGGCATCGCTGAAGGTTGTTGAGTCTGGCACTGTGGGTCCAGAAGCAATGAAATCTAGTGGGTCGCCAACAACGTCGGAAAGTATCAGGTTTAAGATTGTGGCCGGATAGGCTTTTTTTGCAAGCCAACCGCCCTTAAAATCTGAAATATGTTTTCTCACAGTGTTAATCTCATTTATGTTTGCACCGCACTTCAGTAAAGCATTAGTTATTTCTCGCTTGTCGTTTATTGAAATTTTATCCCGTGGCAATGGCATTAGACTTGAGCCTCCACCTGAAATTAAGCATATAATTAAATCGTCCTCTTTTGCTTGTTCCGCTATTTCCATCATGTCACGAGTTCCTTTAACGCCAGCTTCATCAGGAATGGGGTGGCTAGCCTCATGGAACCTTATAATCTCTGCCTTGTTTTTGCTACCGCGTGGCACGTTTACAAGCCCATTTTTTATACGCTTGTCCACTACTTGTTCCAAGGCTTCAGCCATTGCACCACTTGCTTTGCCTCCGCCTATAACGTAGATGTTTCTGAATTTTTTCAGGTCAAATGCATATTCACCAACGTTTAGAATTGAATTTTTGATGGAAAGTTTTGATTTTATTATTTGTTTAGGGTCAACAGCGTTCAATGCGAATTCTAGACTTTCTAGAGCAAGTTTTCTTGCTTTTTTATCAAGTTGGGTTTCGCCATTTTTAACTAATTGTTCTATGTTCCTTATCGTCACCATTTCTGATAACCTATTGCTAATTCTTTCAAATTCGATGCGTAAGTGTAATAAGCCAATATTAATAAATGATTTTGCAAAAATTTGCTTGGTGATTTGCATGGCTAAACTGCAAGTTTATGTTACTCGTGAAATTCCTGAACGTGGTTTGAAAATAATCAAAAAATACTTTGACACTGAAGTTTGGACTGATTATGCTCCTCCGCCGAAAAAAGTTATAATAGAAAAAGCCAAGAATGTTGATGCTCTTGCTTCGCTCTTGTCTGACAAGCTTGATGCTGAAGTTTTTGATGCTGCACCTAAGCTGAAGATTATTGCACAGATGGCTGTTGGATTTGACAATATAGATGTTCAAGAAGCAACTAAAAGAGGGATATACGTCACGAACACTCCGGAAGTTTTGACTGATACGACAGCGGATTTTGCTTGGACTCTATTATTGGCTGTTGCGAGACGTGTTGTTGAAGCAGACAAATATGTGCGAACTGGACAGTGGAAAGTCGGCTGGCATCCCATGATGATGCAGGGTAGAGACGTATATGGCGCAACTATTGGCATTGTCGGTGCTGGAAGAATCGGCTATGCAGTTGCAAAAAGAGCTACTGGTTTCAGCATGAAAATTCTCTTTTATGATGTTGTGCCTAGACCAGAAATAGAACAATTAGGCGCCAAAAAAGTTGACTTGAATACGCTTTTCAAGGAATCAGACTTTGTCAGCATTCATGTCCCACTAATGAAAGAAACTTATCATCTAGTGAATGCGGAGAGGCTTAAGTTGATGAAGAAAACTGCCTATCTTATCAACAATTCTCGTGGACCAGTGATTGATGAGAAAGCTTTGTGTCAAGCTTTGAAAGAGGGCAGAATAGCTGGTGCAGGACTTGACGTTTTTGAGCAGGAACCAACACCTATAGATAATCCATTGCTTAAACTTGATAACGTAGTTGTTGCTCCTCACATTTCAAGTGCGAGCTATGAAACACGTTCTAAAATGGCTGAAATGGTTGCAGACAATCTTGTAGCGTTCTTTGAGGGGAAAAAACCGCCGAACCTTGTTAATCCAGACGTGCTGAAAGTGCGACCGTTGCGAAAACTGTTTTAAATATTGATTTCATGTTGATTAGGCTGTAATAGTTAAATACCCCTGTCTTTAACTTTTTTATTTCCTTTAGTCTTAGGTGATTGAATTGGGCTCTATCTTTGCAAAAAGAATGGAAACTTTGGGGACAGAAACAGCTTTTGAAGTGCTTGCAAAGGCGAAGGCTCTTGAAAAGCAGGGGAAAGATGTTGTGCATTTAGAAATTGGCGAGCCAGATTTTGATACGCCAAAGAATATTAAAGAAGCAGCTATAAAAGCCATTAACAGCGGTTATACACATTATGGGCCATCTGCTGGGGTTCCTGAACTGAGAGAAGCTATAGCACAGTATATTTCAAAAACAAGAGGTATAAACGTTGAGGCTGATGAGGTTGTTGTAACGCCTGGCGCCAAGCCCATAATGTTCTTTAGCATATTAGCCTTAGTAAATCCTGGCGAGGAGGTCCTTTATCCTAATCCTGGTTTTCCAATTTATGAGTCTGTTGCAAATTTTGTTGGTGCTAAACCAGTGCCAATACCTCTTATGGAAGACAATGATTTTAGAATGGATGCTGAATATGTTAAGGCGAAGATAACAAGGAAGACTAAAATGATTATTTTGAATTCTCCTGAGAATCCTACTGGTGGCGTTTTGACTAAGGATGATTTGAAGGTTATTGCTGACTGCATTTCTAACAGGGATGATGTTTTTGTGCTTTCTGATGAGATTTACAGCAGAATAATCTATGAGGGAAAGCATGAAAGCATTGCTTCGCTTCCTGGTATGAAGGAGAAAACAATTTTGCTTGATGGTTTTTCGAAGACTTATGCTATGACTGGTTGGCGTCTCGGCTACGGTATTATGCGTAAAGACATAGCACAAAAGGTTGCTCAACTGCAGACAAACTCGAACTCTTGTACATGCACTTTCACACAGATGGCTGGTGTCGAAGCCTTAAAAGGACCGCAAAATGAACCAGAGAGGATGGATGCTGAATTCAAAAAGCGTAGAGAGGTCATTGTTTCTGGCTTGAATAACATTAAGGGCATAGCATGCAAGAAACCTCGTGGGGCGTTCTATGTGTTTCCAAATATAACTGGAACTGGCATGAACAGTCGTGAGCTTAGCGATTACTTGCTTAATGAAGCTGGTGTTGCAGTTTTGCCCGGCACATCCTTTGGGAAGTATGGTGAGGGTTATTTGCGTTTGTCTTTTGCTAATTCTATAGAGAACATACGGAAAGCTATAGATCGTATAGACCAAGCGCTTAAAAAACGGTAGTTGCCTTTTTATCCCTCTGTTTTTTCTCCTGTTAAGGTTTCTACTATGTCTGAGGCTAATTGCACAAGGTTGTCTGCTTGTTTCATGACCTTTTCTCCATCTATTTCTTCCACTTGCATTAGCTGCTGAACCATTCCTTCGATTTCCACAAGAACCTTTAAAACTGGATCGTCTATGCTTTGTGTTTTTTCCGCTGTTTCATGTATGAGCGTTTCTATGAATGCTGGTTCTCCTAGGCTGTAATAGATGGCGTTTCGGGCTTTTCTTATGGCTTCTAAAACTAGGCTAGGTGCCATGTATGGCAGTTTTCTTGCCGCCTCAAGTTCAGCTTTTGCTTCTCGTAAATAGCGAAGCGCCCATCCTCTTCTATACCTATCCATCATGATTCTTAAGTCTCCTCCTTCGGCTCTTCTTCAGTCTCGTTTAGTGAAGCTGTAATTTGCATTCCAGCCAAGGCATGTGTGATGTACCCAGCGATTTGGTTTCTGACTTTTGTTGTTGTTCCCTGCGTAAGCATGCTTACTGTGCGTTTGTTTTCTTCAAAATTGTTGGAGAATTTTTCGGGGAAACGTCTAAGGAGCTCGTTGGCTATGCGTTTAATTTGCTCTGTGCGAACGCTTCCCAAACTTTTGTTTCCCCCAAGCATGCAACAGTTTATTTTTCCTCCAGCTGTTCAATACGTGTTAAAGTAACCTTTTCATAAACAACAAGACTAATTTAACTTTATGCTCATTAACTACCGAATAATTATGGAAAAAGAAAAATTGGAAAGCTTTGTTTTTATAATGAACCACGGCCATTAGCCATTGAAAACCACTTTCATTGCACATTAATTGTGACGAAATCTTGCTTATTCTGCAGAATTTAGCTTGACTCCAAAAAAATCTTCAAAATTCTCTATTATTTGATCTGCAACAGCTGTAACATCAGACTTTTTTATTTCTGCAATTGCCTTAACCACTGTTGGAATAAACGCTGGCGTCGTTCTTTTGCCATCGAACGGCTTCCTAAAGAACCGCACTGGGCCATCAGTTTCCGTTAACAGATTAGTTAAAGGAATTCTGCTGATAACCTCACGTATTCCATTGGAATAAACTGCTGGTGGTCCCTCAGTAATATAATACCCTTCTTCAACAACCTTCGATAACACGCTTACAGGATTGCTGAACCAGTGCAGTAACACTCTTCTAAGATTGTAGGATGGAAGCATTTCAACAATTTGCGCGGTTGTACCGCGTGAATGAATTATGACTGGCAAATCAAGCTTTTCAGCCAAGTGCAACATTTCGTTAAAGACTTTCAGTTGCTTATCCCAAATATGCATATATTTGAAGTCTAACCCTACTTCTCCAATCGCAACAAAACTTCTAGTCTGTTTCTCGTTAGATATCAATTCAATTATCTGCTGAAGTTCTTCTTCTGCTAGACTATTCACGTTCCATGGGTGAACACCCAAAGCAGCATAAACTATGCCCTGATATTTCTCAGCCAATTCAAGACTTCTCTTGCACGTTTCCAAATCCATTGAATTAGAAACCAACGCAACAACATTTGCATTCTTAGCCTCAGCTATTATTTCTCCTATGCATTCACGATATTCTACATCTGAAAGATGAACATGCGAATCAACAAACTTCATCTGAAATCACAGGCTTTCACTACACTTAACCGCTTTTGCTTTTATGATTTCCTCTCTTGTCTGAACAATCTATAATGATTATGGCAGTTTTCAGCAAATAAAAGACAACAAACGTTAAATATTGCTTAAAATACAAAAAGAGGCTACAGAGGAGTCTTTATGGTAGAATTAGAATTAGCCGTAGCTCCCATGCACAGACTATGCAAAAAAGCTGGGGCTGACAGAGTAAGCGAAGCTGCAGCAAAAGAACTGGCTAAAGCATTAGAAGAAATCGGCGTAAAAATCGCCCGAGAAGCTCTAGATTTTGCAATGCATGCTGGAAGAAAGACCATAAAAGCTGAAGACATTGAAATTGCCGCTAAAAAAGTCATGAGCAAATAACTTCCATCACTGCCTTTTCTTTCTTTTTCAAAAGTGAACTAGAAAATCAATTTATATAAGAGGTTATACTACTTCCGACAAAAATGGAGCTAAATCTTTTCGGAAGAATCCCACAGAAACTGGAAATATTCTCTTGCAAATTTAACCAAACCAACATGATTACTCCATATAACCAGACTTGGCTTTTCTTCACCTAAAACCAGTATAACTTCTCTCGTATCTATGATTATACCCCCACCAAACATTTGGTCTCTAACTCTTAACTCGCCAATGCTTGCCATGCTTTTCAAATTTTTCCATTCTTCAACTTCTCCTGCAACCATAACTTTAACATACACACGGCTTTTCTGCAAAATTTCAAAGAAAAACCTCGTAGAAGAAAGAATACTTCTGGTAAATTCTGGCGCTGCAATCATCACTTCTTTTGTAGCTTTTTCCAAAGTTTCCTCAATTTTAGCAATAATCCCTTGTTGACCATGCAATATGAGTATGTCAGGTCGTTCCACAACTTCCTTTTTCTCGTATAATGGTTGCAACTCCTTGGCAATTGCCTCTTCCCAATGAGCATATTGATCTTCAAGCCTAATTTTCGCAGCAGCCATAGCTTCCAATGGTGAAACTGGATAATATTTAGTTGGACGAGTTTCGACACTTTTGATCCATCCCTTCTCCTTAAGCGAGTTCAAAACATCATATATTTTCGAATATGGCACATTAGCCTTCTTACTTATCTCTATAGCTGTTATCTGTCCACTTTCCAGTAAGACAACATAAACATCTATTTCATAGGTATTAAGCCCAACTTCACGCAAAACCTGTTTGACTTCTTCACCTATTGGCAACATAAACCTCCTAATCACCTTATGAAAAGTCTGAAAACCTTATTATATCCTATCCTCGAAATCTTCCAAAACAGCCTCATAGAATATGGTGAGATATGTGCAATTCATTAAAGAAACTAAAAGCCTATGTCCAGAATGCCTCAAAGTATTAGATGCCACAATCTTTGAGGAAAACGGCAAAGTATACATCAAAAAAGAATGCCCAGAGCATGGATTTTTTCAGGAGGTTTACTGGTCAGATTATGAGCAGTATTTACGCGCTGAGAAGTTCAGGTATGATGGCGATGGCTTAAAAAACCCGAGAACCAAAACTGTTGATGGCTGCCCATACGATTGTGGAATATGTCCTCAACATAAGTCGCACACTGCATTAGCAATTATTGACGTAACAAACAGATGTAACCTTAAATGTCCAGTTTGTTTCGCAAATGCTGCGGCAGCTGGATACGTGTACGAGCCAACTAAAGAGGAAATAAAGGGAATGCTGGAGAATCTTCGAAAAAACGACCCTGTTCCTGCTACTGCATTACAGTTTTCTGGTGGTGAACCTACAATTCGCAACGACCTTTTCGAACTTATTCGAATGGCAAAAGAGCTTGGTTTTCGCCATGTTGAAGTTAATACGAATGGTCTTCGACTTGCACAAAGTGTTGACTATTGTAAAGGCTTGAAAGAGGCTGGAGTGAGCACTGTTTACTTGCAGTTTGACGGTTTAACATCTGAAGTTTACAAATTTATTCGTGGAATCGACTTACTTGACATCAAGATGAAGGCTATTGAAAACCTTCGCAATGCTGGAGTCAAGAGCATAGTTCTTGTTGTAACACTGATTAAGGGTGTGAATGACAGTCAACTCGGCGACATCCTACAATTTGCAATTAAAAACTTTGATGTGATACGATGCGTAAATGTTCAGCCAGTGTCCCTCTGTGGGAGACTACCCCAGAAAGAACGAGAAAAAATGCGCATTACAATCCCAGATTTTATTCATCTAGTAGAAGAACAAACAAATGGTAAAATCAAAGTTTCAGACTTTTATCCAGTGCCAACAGTTGTGCCAGTTTCAAAAGCAGTTGGAGCACTTAAAGACAAACGATATGTAGAATTCACCGCACATCCACATTGTGGCATGGCGACATATGTATTTGTTGAAAACGGCGAAATTATACCAATAACCCGTTATGGAAACGTAGACAAATTCATCAGCGTGATGAAGAATGTTTATGATGACGCATCAAAAGGAAGCAAAAATAAGGCAAAACTGCGTCTTGTTGGAGCTTTGAGGCATATAAAATTCAGTTTTCTAAGAAAATATGTTTGGCGCGTTATAAGGGAAGGAAGCTATGAAGCATTGGGTGACCTTCAAAGAAAGTCTTTACTGCTGTCTTCAATGCATTTCATGGATCCATACAATTTTGATTTGGCACGGGTTCAACGATGCGTAATTCATTATGCAGTGCCAGATGGACGCATAATTCCCTTTTGCACTATGAATTCTATCCACAGACCAGAAGTTGAGAAAAAACTTGGAATGTCAATTAAACAATGGCAGAGTAGGCATAA
Organism: uncultured Candidatus Bathyarchaeia archaeon; assembly: GCA_964489195.1. Lineage (GTDB taxonomy): Archaea > Thermoproteota > Bathyarchaeia > Bathyarchaeales > Bathycorpusculaceae > CAZAXN01. Next base: position 8,645 of record CAZAXN010000045.1, on the reverse strand, counting down.
GGTTGAAATAACTCAGTACGCCTAATGGGTAGAAAACCTAAAGAACTGCGAGGCAAATTTCTTTATTGTAAGTTGATGATAATGGGTGGAAAAAAGAAGCTTAGCCTAAAACAAATGGAACGTATGCAAACTAAGAAGGATGAGGAAGAAAAGGAAAAGAAGAAAAAAGAGAAGACTGCGCCGTCAACAATGAAAGAAAAGAGGGTTTCAGTGATTCCGCCAGACTTTAAAAATGAGAAAATTGTTGGAGAATTAAAGAAGATGAATGTTTTAACGCCCTATACTGTTGCTTCAAGGTTCAATATTCGAATAAGTGCAGCTAAGAATTTTCTAGAGCAATTAAAAGAAAATGGAATAGTTCAACTGATCTCTGGAAACCACGACATAAAAATATACAAACCAGCAGACTAAACTACGTTATCTATTCTTTCCTCAACAAGGCTTCTGGGCGTCTGATTTTTGGAATTTCCTAAAAGAGTATATACTCATTCAGAAGTGAAAAAAGCCAAAGAACTAATAGACAAGGGTTACAGACATCGTTTAAGAATTAAAGGGCATCCTAACTTTAAGGAAAAGGCTGAACAAGCACTTAGTCTTGTTAAAACTGGAGGTTACTACGAGTTTTTAAGAACCTACATTCGTAGAATAGAAGAGATTGACGGCTTAACACAGCTTCGCGAATCTGAAGCAGCAATTTGGGCAAACAAATATGCTGTAGAGAACCCTGTTGATGCAGCAAGCGTTTTTGTGCAAAAGGCAAATCATATGAAGGAATATCTTGAAGGCAAAGTTTACTATGGTGGCGAAGCCGAAAAACGCTCTGTGGAAAAACGCGTAGAATTTCTTAGAGTGTTGAAAGAGAAAACCCAAGAAAACAAAATAAAAGCAGAATGTGAGAGGCTTCTAAAACTTTGGGATGAAAGCTCCCTAGTTTACTAAATGCCAGCTTGAAAGCATTTTTTTCTTTAAATGGGTAACTTTTTAAGGTTAGCGAAGGCTAAATAATTGGAGCTTAAGGGGGAAACTTTTGTCCTCTCATGAATCTCTGGAGAGCGGTAGATACGTTACTCTCAAAAAATTAGGCGAAGGCGGAAAAGGCATTGTATATAAGGCTAGAGATACCGCTTTGAACCGTGTTGTTGCAATTAAAATGCTTAAAAGTGCAGTTTCAGGCGAAGAGGCATATTCTCGTTTTATGCGTGAAGCGCAAGCTGTAGCGAAACTTAACCATCCAAATATTGTTTCTATCCATGATATTGGTAAAGAAGATGGAAAACAGTTTTTTGTCCTTGAGTTTGTTGATGGAATGAGCCTACGCGAGCTGATGGGAACATATCCAGAAGGCAAATGCGATATACAAACCATCCTAAGAATAGGCATAGATGTTTGCAGTGCACTTCAGTATGCGCATTCTCAAAGTGTTCTCCATCGAGACATTAAACCTGAGAACATAATGATTACACAGGAAGGCACCGCGAAACTGATGGATTTTGGCTTAGCAAAAATGTTAGGTCAACCCAGCATAACGCAAGAAGGAATAATAGTGGGCACAGTTGCTTATGTAGCGCCTGAAATAGCATTAGGAAAAGGCGCTGATGTTAGGTCTGACCTTTACTCCCTTGGCGCAGTACTTTATGAAGCTGTCACTGGGAGACCGCCTTTCTTGGGTGAAGATTCTGTAAAAATTATCTTCAGTCACATTCATGACTATCCAACTTCGCCGAACAAGCTGAACTCGAAGGCTCCGCAGGCTTTGGCAGCGTGTATCATGAAGCTTCTAGAAAAGGAGCCAGCGAAAAGGTATCAGAATGCAGCGGATTTGCTTAATGCGCTAAGAGAAATAGCTGAAGGTTTCTTAAGGGAAGTTTATGTTCCTTCTCATAAGGCAAGTGTTGTGGTTCCGCCTCAGCGTCCTTCTGCTATGCGAGAAACTCAGCTTATCGATAGAGTTGAAGAGATGAATCTTCTCAGAGAGGCGGTTGATAGGGCAGTGCGTCGTGAAGGTGGCCTTGTTTTTCTTTATGGCGAGGCTGGGATTGGTAAGACAAGGTTAACCAGAGAACTAGGCGCGTATGCACGCTTGCGTGGAATACAGGTTTTATATGGGCGGTGTCCAGCATTATTTAGGATGGATGGCGTTCCTCCTTATGTTCTGTGGAACGAGGTGATTAAAGACTATTTGCAAGTGTGCACTCCCGAGCAGTTGTATAGGGTGATTGGCTTTTATCCAAGCGAGGTTTGTAAGCTAGTTCCAGAAATCAAACAGAAGCTTGGCACAATTCCTCAGTCTCTACCCATAAACCCCGAGCAGGAACGTGACAGGCTTTTTGAAGCGGTTTCCCAATTCATGATTAACCTTTCTAAAGAGACTCCATTACTGATAATTCTGGATGATTTGCAATGGACTGACCAATCCTCGCTTTTGTTACTGCATTATTTAGCTCGGGGTGTTTACAGGGAGCCTTTGCTTCTTTTGGGTGCATACCGTGACACTGACATTGATGAACGGCATCCTTTGTCTCCTGTTTTGACAGAATTGAACAGAGAACGCTTGCTTCAATCCGCTCAATTGAAGCGCATGTCTTTCAACGATGTTCTGGAGATGATTAAGCAGATTTTGGAGCAAGACGATGTTCCAAGAGAGTTTTGTGAACTTGTCTATGAGAAAACGAGGGGTAATCCTTTCTTTGTTGAAGAGGTGATAAAGTCTCTCAAGGAAGAAGAGATTATCTTTCGTGAGGAGAATCGATGGAAGATTAAGGAAGTTTCTAAAATCGAATTCCCTAAGACTGTTAAGAGTTTTATAAAGGCAAGAATAAGTCGGCTTGATGCGGACTGCCAGAATATTTTGACTTTGGCTTCTTTTGTTGGGAACGATTTCTCTTTTGAGGCGATATGTGGGGTTACCAATATTGAAGAGGATAAATTGCTTGAGCTGATGGAGAAGTTGCTTAAAACTGGACTGGTTAAGGAGAGGGTTGTTCGCGGAGAAGATGTTTATTGTTTTGCTGATGTGATAGTGAGGGATGTTGTGCATGAGGAAGTTAGCCATTTAAGGCATAGGAAGCTTCACTGTAATGTTGGAAATGCCATAGAGAAGGTGTACGCTAAAAAGATTGACGAACATCTGGGAGAACTCGCCTATCATTTTCTCGAAGGCGGCGACAAAGAAAAGGCACTTGATTACTTCTTAAAGGCAGGAGAAAAAGCACAGACAGTATATGCCCACAATGAAGCCTTCTCTTATCTCCAACATGCACTTGAACTGCTTGAAGAGAAAGAAGCCAGCCTTGAACAAAAAGTTCGAATAGTTGAGAAACTTGGCGACCTTAACTTTTGGACAGGCGAGCCCGATGCTGGAATGGAGTACTATAACAAAGCGTTGGCTTTGTGGAATCAGGTTGGAGACAAAAAGAATATCGCTAGGCTTCATACTAAAATGGCATTGATGCTTTGGCACGGATTGGGTGACAAGGCTAAAGCTTCTGAACATCATCACATGGCTTTGGAGATACTTGAGAAAGAACCCGAAAGTGTGGAACTGGCGAGTTTGTATGAAGATATTTCTCACATGCTTTGGCGAACTGGTGAATCTGGTGAAGCTTTGATTTGGACACAGAAAGCCCTTGCACTGGCAGAAAGACTCAACGCCCCAGACGTTCTCGCACGCTGTTACAACAATCTAGGCGTGCTCAGCATGAAATCTGGAGAATTCGACAAGGCTGCAGAATACTATAGACAAGGACTGAAAATAGACCTCGAGAACAAACTTCTAAATGATGCCCTCACCATTTACAATAACCTCTGCGGCTTCTATCTCTCGACGGGAAATTTCCAGAAGTTGTTTGAGACCGCCCAAGAAGGCTCCGATATGGCTAGGAAAGTTGGCGCCTTGTACTCTCTGCCTTGGCTTGATATGATGTTGTTGGGTTCTTATGGTTATATGGGGAATATGCAGAAAGCTGTTTCCATAGGTGAAGATGTTTTAGCATTGGTCAAGAGGGTCAAGTACACGGGTTTTACGTCATACATTCTGAATGGTCTTGCAATATGTTACCATTGGCTTGGAGAATGGGACAAGAGTTTAAAGTACTCGATGGACGCCTTTGACCTTGGGAAAGCAGTTGGGGAATATCAACAAACTGGAAATGCTACTTCAGAGCTTGGAATGCTATATATGGAAATGGAAGACTACGATGAAGCTGAGAAATACCTCAATGAAAGCAACAGCATCTTTGAGAAAGCAGGAGATACAGACTATCAAATGACTACGTCACTACCAGCTCTTTCAAGATTATATCTGGAAAAGAGTGAAGTTGATAAAGCCACAGCTCTGATTGAGAAAATCTACGAATATGCAACAAAAGCAAAAAACAGAATGGTTATCTGTAACGCTGAGTTGTTGAAAGCAATGCTTCGCAGAAAACAGAAAAACTGGGAAAAAGCCATACAACACTTTGAAAAAAGCCTTCAAGAAGCCAAAGCCCTTAGCGCACAAAAATGGCATGTCTTCCAATACGCAGAAATTCTGTACGAATACGGCCTAATGTATCTGGAAAGAAATGAAGATGCCGATAAAGAAAAAGCCTACTCACTTCTTGACCAAGCTCTAATGATATACCAGAAAGCAGATGCGAGAAAGAGGATAGAAAAGATAATAGCGAAAAAGAAACTGCTCACAGCTTAGAGTCTAACATTTCTCCACTCTAATTTTTGTTCCACTTTTCACATTGCTGAACAATTCAAGATTTTTTGTCACTTGTCCAAGAATGTTTACTGGACTGTAGGGCTGTGATTCTCCGTAGAATATGCATATGGCACTTCCCATGGGCCAAAATGCTATTGTCCCTCTTTCCACTGTGCCCTTGGCTTTTTCTTCTCCCATTTTAATAGATGTTTCAAAGTAGACTTCCTCCTTCCATAAGGCTGCTCTGCCTTCTATTGGAAGTTTCCTGACAATCATGTCCACTGTCCTTGGCGCTAAAAAGCGTACAAGCTCTCCTTCCGCTTCACCCAAATCTTCAATAATGAATTTGATTCTTACACGGGAGACTTCCGCTTCTTCACTATTCATTTTTTACCAACTCTTTGGAGAAACTCTTCCAAAATCTGCTCAAGCGAAACAGGGCCTAAAACCTTCAGTTCATAGTTTACTCTCACGCTTGGTTTGGTAATTGTCATGATTCTTCTGAGGTCTATTGGTGTTCCAATCACTATTACGTCGCATGGCGTTTTATCAATTGTTTCCTTAAGCTCAGCTATCTGTTTTTCACCATAACCCAAAGCAGGAAGAAGCGCCCCTAAATGTGCATATTTCTTATAAGCTTGTTTTATTGAACCAACTGCGTAGGGTTTAGGATCAACTATTTCGGTTGCTCCAAGCTTTTGAGCTATTATTGTTGCGGCTCCATAGGGCATGTTACCATGCGTTAAGGTTGGTCCATCCTCAATTACTAAAGCTCGCTTTCCCTTTATCAATTCTGGGTTATCTGCGGTTATAGGTGAAGCAGCATCCAAGACTATGGCATTTGGATTAACCAATTTTACATTATCCTTCACTTGCTTCACGTTTTGCGGATTCGCCGTATCAACTTTGTTCACTATTACAACATTTGCCATCCGCAAATTAGTCTCTCCCGGATGATAAGTGATTTCATGTCCGGCCCTGTGAGGGTCAACCACAACAATGTGAAGGTCTGGCTTGTAGAAGGGCAAATCGTTGTTGCCTCCATCCCAAACGATGATGTCTGCTTCGCTTTCTGCACTTCTGAGAATTTCTTCGTAATCAACCCCTGCATAGACAATTATGCCATTATCAATGTGTGGTTCATATTCTTCTCTCTCTTCAATCGTGCATTCATACTTGTCCAAATCTTCATACGAGGCGAAGCGTTGGCAAACTTGCTTTGTTAGGTCTCCATAGGGCATTGGATGTCTAATAACTACAACCTTTAAGCCTTTGTCTTTCAAAATTTTTGCAACTTGCCGTGAAGTTTGGCTTTTGCCTGAACCTGTTCTAACAGCGCCAACAGAGATAACTGGAACTTTTGCTTTTAGCATTGTTGTTTTCGGTCCCATTAGGCGGAAGTCTGCACCATTTGCTAACACTATTGAAGCTTTATGCATAACATACTCGTGTGAAACATCGCTGTATGCAAAAATAACTTGGTCGACATTTCTCTCTCTTATCAGTCTCGGCAGTTCTTCTTCTGGGTAGATGGAGATGCCCTTCGGATAATTTGGACCTGCAAGTTCTGGTGGATACATTCTGCCTTCTATACCTGGGATTTGCGTTGCTGTAAAGGCTACAACTTCGTAGGCGTTGTTGTTTCTGAAGTAAACGTTAAAGTTGTGGAAGTCTCTACCTGCTGCACCCATTATAATAACATTAGTTTTATGCACAATAATTTTCCTCCTTTAAAACCGCAATTAAGCTGGTTCAATATTCAATTCATTCCATATAAACCTTGAGCAGAGAATCAACTAGTTTAATGGTATACTGTCATAACCTTCATTTTTACTTATTCATAAATCACAAGGCATAAGAAAGACCATTGCCTAAATTCCTAATTCTGTTTAGAAAATCTTCTTTTTCCTTTTCAACTTCCTCTCTTCTTCTGGCAAGAAAGTCTAACTCTTCAGTCAATTCCTTCAACCAGTCTTTAATGGCTAATTTGCATTCTTCTTCAGTCATTTTGGCAAGATATTTTGACACATCTTGTGGTGTGCATTTTTTTAGTAAATGTAATGGGTAGTTGATTTGTTGAAATTTCGAGAATGGAAAGAAGTGTCTTGTGGAACGCGGTTTCATTAGATGCCCGCTGAGTCCAGCAGAAATAACTTTTCCTATATTCATTTCGCCATCTGAATCACTTATGTATCGATGAATTCTTCTTGTTCCAACACGTATTTGCGGATTTTGAAACGCGTCAACGAGCATAACAGGAATTAATGTATACCCAAGATTTTTCAATGCAAGCCAACGATGCATGCCGTCAAGGATTACATGTGTTTTCTCATCGGCTATTATCGGATATTTTAGGGCAGCATCTCTGAGAATTTCTTGCTTAAGCAGTTCTAGATATAATGGTGAACCTTTCTCATGGGGCTTCAAATCATCGATGGATACCAAGAATATGCTGAAATCTAATCTTTTCTCTATCAATAGAGTAGATGTCATTCCGTCTTCACCATTAGCCACTAAAAGTTGGGACTTCGATTTTCTCTGGCTCATAATTTACTAGTTTGCCTGCGAGAAATTGTTCATAAGCCGTCAAATCCAGTAAGCCATGTCCACTGTAATTCATTGCAATGATCTTTTTTTCGCCAGATTTCTTGCATCTTACTGCTTCATCTACTACGAATTTTAGGCTGTGGGCTGTTTCTGGTGCTGTGATCAAGCCTTCTGTTTGAGCCAATATTTTAGCTGCTTCAAATACCTCAGTTTGGTTGTATGCAATTGAACGCATAAACTTGTTTTGAATTAGATACGAGATTGCGGGTGCCATGCCATGATATCTTAAACCGCCTGCATGAATTGGAGGGCAAGCGTATCCATGTCCAATTGTTAACATTTTCAGTAAAGGCGTCATTTTTGCAGTGTCTCCATAATCATAGGTATATGTGCCTCTTGTTGTGTGTGGAACAGCTTTTGATTCGCAGGCAACAAATTCTGTGTTGCTTTTGCCTTTCAATTTATCCATCATGAATGGGAAACAGAATCCTGCATAGTTTGAGCCTCCGCCTATGCAGCCGCAAACAACATCTGGCGATACATCTATAAGCTCAAATTGTTTTTTGGCTTCTAAACCAATTATCGTCTGGTGCATCAAGACATGGTTCAGCACAGAGCCTAAAGAATATCGTGTATCCTCACTTGCAAGTGTATCTTCTATGGCCTCGCTAATGGCTATGCCGAGCGTTCCCGGATGGTTTGGGTTTTCCTTGAGTAGTTTTCTGCCAAAATTTGTTTGGTCGCTTGGCGATGGAAACATTTCCGCTCCATAAACTTGGGCGATTATTCTTCTTCCAGGCTTTTGTTGATAACTGGCTCTGACCATGAATATTCTGCATTTTAACTCAAAAATCAAGCATGCTAATGCTAAGGCTGTTCCCCACTGTCCTGCTCCAGTTTCTGTCGCTAATCTTTTAATTCCTTGTTTCTTATTGTAATAAGCTTGTGCAATGGCAGTGTTTGTTTTGTGGCTTCCAGTTGGACTAAAGTTTTCGCATTTAAAGTAAATTTGTGCTGGGGTCTTCAGATAGTTTTCAAGTCTTTTTGCACGGTATAGTGGTGTTGGACGTGGCAGTCTCAAATATGTGTCTATCACTTCGTCTGGTATTTTGATATAGTGTTCTTGGGAAACTTCTTGCCTAATCAGTTCTTTTGCAAAGATTCTTTCCAGCAGTTGCGGGCTTATTGGTTTTTGTGTCGTAGGATCTAATGGTGGTGGCAACGGGCTTGGAAGGTCTGCTTGAATATTGTACCAAGATTTTGGCATCTCGTCCGCGTCTAATGTTGTAAAATACTCGTTTGATGTTTTTTTGCTGGTCATTTTTACTTCTCCAGTGTATATTTATGTACGTTTACGAACTTTAAGATACAAGTAATTGCAAGAACATATTTATACTTTATTGCACAAAAA
>CAZAXN010000044.1:0-19916 GCA_964489195.1 uncultured Candidatus Bathyarchaeia archaeon | reverse complement strand
ACACGTTTGAACCTTGAAGATAAATGGCGAAAAAAGATTTTGGAAAGGAAAAAGTTTGCAGTCAGAAAAATAGAAAAGGTTCCTGAAAAACCAGTGAAGGAAGTTGCAGAGGTAAAGAAAGAAATCATTGAGGAAAAGGTTCCAATAGAAGAGAAACCAAAAAGAAGGAAAAGGAGAGTAATCCAAAAACCATCAGCAACGAAAAAGGCAAGAGAGACTGTTAAGAAAGCTGAAAAAGAAGAAAAACCGAAGTTGAAGAAGGCAAGAGTCAAAACCAAAGCCGCTAAGAAAATCGAGGGAGGAGCATAATTTGGGCAAGAAAGGGTCTTCATCAGGGTTAAAGCGTAAACCTGCACCAAGATTCTGGCCAATTCATAGAAAAGAATTCACCTGGGTTGTAAAACCTTCTCCTGGGCCTCATTCCCTTCAAAACTGTTTGCCTTTAGCCATAGTTTTGCGTGATATCCTTGGATTTGCCCGTACTCGAAAAGAAGCCAAGACTGTAGTTTCGCTGGGTAAAGTGTTTGTAGATGGCAAAATCAGAGGGGAAGACAACTTTCCTGTGGGTTTAATGGATGTTATTTCGATACCTGATGCAGATAAAAACTTTCGCGTGTTGCCATCTGAAAAAGGCTTAATTCTCCATCCAATTGGCAAAGAAGAGGCTTCTTTTAAATTATGCAGAATTGAAGATAGAACTGTTGTGAAAAATGGGCATGTGCAACTAAACCTTAACGATGGTTCAAATGTTTTGTTAAAGGTTGCAGACGAAAATAATCGGCAGAAAGATGCTTACAAGACTCTAGATACTGTAAAAATCAGTCTTCCTGAAAGGCAAATAATTGGGCATGTAACGATGAAGGAACAAGTCTTTGCTATAATAACTGGCGGAAAAAACATTGGGAAATATGGTAAGATACTGGAAATTGAAAAAGCAAAGGCGAAAAAACTTAGAAACGCGTTTGTAACAATTGAAGACGCGAAAGGCAACCGTTATCAAACAATTTTGAAGTTTGTTTTCGCAATAGGTGACACAGAGCCACTGATATCCATTCCGGAGGCATCTAATGTTGTCTGAGGATGAACTTCGAAAGGCCTGGGTCGAACAGCCAATGCTTAAACCGAGAATAGAAAAAGTTGTTGTCAACATTAGTGTGGGAAAATCCGGTGAACCATTAGAGAAAGCTACGAGAGTCTTGAAAGAATTAACTGGACAGACTCCGTGCAAACGAAAAGCCAAGAAAACTATTAGAGATTTTGGGATAAGAAAAGGTGAACCTATAGCGTGTATTGTAACGCTAAGAGATGAGAAAGCGTTGGATTTTTTGAAGAAAGTCCTCCCTATAGTTGACAACAAAATTTCTAAAGAAAGCTTCGACCAACATGGCAACTTCTCCTTCGGAATAAAAGAACATATCGAAATTCCAGGTGTGAAATACGACCCAGACATAGGCATATTCGGTATGGACATTTGTGTCTCCATTACTCGAAGCGGGTATCGAGTTAAGAATAGACACATAAAAAAAGCGAAAATTGGCTCTGGACATATTTTAAAAGCAGAAGAAGCCATGATTTTTGCAAAAGAAGCTTTAGGAATTGAAATTGTATGAATGGAGGATAAGAATGGGCAAACAGAAACCTAAAAAAACCATAAAATATGGCAAAGGGGCAAGACCCTGCAGTAGATGTGGTTCTTATGGACCTGTTATCCGACGTTACGATTTATATCTGTGTCGGCATTGTTTTAGAGAAGTAGCCAAAAAACTTGGTTTCAAAAAATATGAGTAACGAGGAAAATATGATGGACACTTTGGCAAATGGCTTAACAACAATTATGAACAACGAAATGCGCAATACTCATGAATGCATAATTAGCCCGGCCTCTAAACTTTTAGGCAGAATTCTAAGGATTATACAGTTAAATGGCTACATTGGAGAATTTGAATTTATAGATGATGGCCGCGCAGGAAAGTTTAAGGTCCAACTGTTAGGGAGAATAAACAAGTGTGGAGCAATCAAACCACGATTTTCCGTTAAAACTGACGAATTCGAAGAATGGGAAAAGAAATTCCTACCCTCAAGAGAAGTAGGCATATTGGTTGTTTCGACACCTAAGGGTGTGCTGTCGCATAAAGAAGCAAAAGAAAAACGCATCGGAGGCAAACTGTTAGCATTCGTTTATTAAGAGTGGGCTTTAAATGCGGGCAATAGAAGTTTCAAGAACTATTCAAATCCCCGATGAAGTAGAGGTGGCTATCGAAGGAAAAATGGTTACTGTTAAAGGTGTAAAAGGAACATTAACTCGTGGCTTCTCCTATGCGCCGATATCAATTGAACTTGATGGTAAAAGCATTCGAATCTGGGCTGAATGGCCCAGTAAAAAGGAAGCGGCTACCGTTGGCACTATTTATTCGCATATTCAGAACATGATTGTTGGAGTTAGTAAAGGCTTCACTTATAAGCTTAAAATAGTTTTTTCGCATTTTCCAATCTCAGTCAAAGTGAAGGGCAATACTGTTTTAATTGAAAATTTCACAGGCGAAAGAAACCCCAGAAAAACCAAGATAATTGGCAGTGCCCAAGTTAAGGTTCTAAGTGAAGACATAATTGTTCAAGGCATAGACTTAGAAGAAGTAAGCCAAACCGCTGCAAACATTGAACAAGCAACGAAAATAAAAAGGAAAGATCCACGTGTTTTCTTAGATGGCATATACATATATGAACGAAGTGAGGGAATGGAAGGGTGAAAAAGTCAACAACTGTCTCTACTGAAAAGGCTTTAGCAATGAGAGAACGTGTAAAGAAGAGTAAACCGAAATTTGTCAGACAAGAGAGTTGGCGATACGTGCGTTTGAAGGAAAATTGGCGCAGACCCAGAGGATTAGACAATAAAATGCGAAGGAAAATTAAGGGATGGCCACCAACAGTAAATGTTGGATACAGAGGACCAAAAGCTGCCAGGGGGCTTCACCCATCTGGTTATGAAGAAGTTTTAGTTTACAACGTTAAAGACCTTAAAGGCATAGATCCGAAAACACAAGCTGCAAGAATTGCTCATGCAGTAGGGAAGAGGAAAAGGACTAATATTATTGTGGAAGCTAAAGAAAGGAAAATAACAATTCTAAATCTTAAAGAAACTAAAGAAATCGCAAAAAAAGAAGAACAAACAATTGAAGAAGAGAAAGAAGTAGAAAAAGAAGAGGAAAAACCAAAACAGAAGAAAACAAAAGGAGAGCAAGGAAGCAATGGTGGATCTTAAAAGCCAACGACGTTTAGCAGCCAAAATATTAGGCGTCGGGCAGAATCGTGTATGGATGGATCCGGAAAAGACAGACGATGCGGAAGCAGCTATAACGCGAGAGGAAATCAAAAAATTAATTCATGAAGGCATAATAAAACCGTTGCCAGAAAAAGGCATAAGCCATGCAAGAGCCCGAATTATACATGAAAAGAAAAAGAAGGGATTGCGACGTGGATCAGGTAGCAGAAGCGGTTCTGCTGGTGCGAAAATTTCCAAAAAAGAAGCTTGGATGGTTAAGATTAGAGCCTTAAGGAAGAGGCTTCGCGAATTAAAGGCGAACAAGATTATTGCTGAGGATAATTATCGAAAATTGTATAAGATGGCAAGTAGTGGGCGATTCACGTCTGTTGCTGATATGGAGCGTTATATGAAAGCGCATGAGCTTTGGAGGAAACGTTAATGGCTAGGGGTTCACGGTATTGCGTTCAATTTAGGCGAAGAAGAGAGGGGAAAACAGATTATGAGGCAAGAAAGGCGTTAGTACTTTCTGGAAAACCCAGATTGGTAGTGCGTGGTACTCTTAAAAATGTAGTTGCACAGATAATTGTTGCCAAACCATATGGGGACGAAGTTTTAGTTTCAGCCTATAGTGGAGAATTGAAGAATTATGGCTGGCAAGCTCCACGAGGAAATCTTCCCGCTGCTTACTTAACTGGGCTAATATGTGGGTTAAAAGCTAAAGCAAAAGGTTTGAAGGAAGCTATTTTGGACATAGGATTAAATTCTCCTTCTAAATTTGCAAGAGTTTTCGCAGTTTTGAAAGGAGTTTTAGATGCTGGGATACAAATTCCACATAGTGAAGAGAAACTGCCAGATGAAAAGAGAATAAAAGGTGAGCACATAGCGCAATATGCAGAAAGCTTGGTCTCAAATCCTGAGGAATACCAATCTAAATTTTCAAAATATTTGCAGCAAAAAATTCCTCCTGAAAACCTTCCCAAACACTTTGCAAAGGTGAAAACTGAAATTTTAGGAGAATTTAAAGGCGGAGGCAAGAAAACTTGAACGGCCAAAGGAGAACGTCTGGAAGCTTAGAACAGTGGGTTCCCAAAACACGCCTTGGCAAAATGGTGCAAGAAGGAAGAATTTCATCCATCGAAGAGGTTTTTACAGGTGGATTGCAATTACGCGAACCACAAATTGTTGACGCACTACTTCCAGATTTACAAGAAGAGGTGATAAACGTAAATTTAGTTCAGAAACAGACAGATGCAGGTGAAAAATCAAGATTCAAAGCAATAGTTGCTGTTGGAAACAGGGATGGCTACATAGGCTTGGGAGCTGGAAAAGCAAGTCAAGTACGAACAGCAATAGAGAAAGCTGCTGCAAACGCTCGCTTGAATATAGTTCCAGTAAGACGTGGATGTGGCAGCTGGGAATGCGGTTGCGGAAAACCTCACTCGATACCGTTTCAAGTTGAAGGAAAATGTGGCGGCGTAAAAATAGTTATTGTTCCAGGGCCTCGAGGCTTAGGCTTGGTTGCAAGTGAGGCGGCAAAAGTGATTCTAAGTCTTACTGGCATAAAAGATTGTTGGACAAGAAGTTACGGTTCAACAAGAACTGTTCCTTCTTTCGCCTATGCTATTTTTGATGCTTTAAAGAAAACTTACAGTCTTATAACTCCAATTGACTGGGTGAAATAGGTGGCACAAAGTAAAGAACACAAATGCATTTGCGCTGTAAGAATCCGTGGAACAATCAGTGCGCAAAGAGAAGTTAGAGAAACTTTAAAGATGCTGCACTTAATAAGAAACAATTATGCAGTACTAATCGATGATCGCCCATCATTTCTTGGAATGCTAAAAACTGCACAGAACTTTCTCACTTGGGGTGAAATCTCCAAAGAAACAGTGAATGCACTAATAAAAAGAAAAGGAAGACTTGTCGGAAACAAGAAATTAACAGATGAATATGCACAGAACGCAGGCTTCAAATCATTAGATGACCTTGCAGAGGCAATTTTCAACTGCCATGCGGAATATTGGAAATTGCCTAACATCCAGCCAGCTTTCAGGCTGCATCCTCCAACAAAAGGTTTCAAAAGGAACATCAAAAAAAACTATACCACCGGTGGCGAGCTAGGCTACAGAGGAGAAAAAATCGGCGAGCTTATAAAACGAATGTTTTAAATCTTTATTCTTAACATGTTTGTTTGCGATATGTTTTATAACCACTTTTGAGATGCCATTGTATTCTAGGAGAAGGGAACATTGAGCGCGAAGTGGCGGAGAAGTAAAAAGAACATAAGAAGGTTCGATGATTCTAAGGTTCTAAAAAGATTTGAAAACAAAAGAATGCCTAGGATATTCCGCTTCGAAAATATTAGAACAAAAAGGAACACGCGTTCTTTCATGCCAAGGGTTCCGAAAATTTATAGAAAAAGAGAATTGAAAGAGCCTGAACCGCTAATTGACATCATTGAAAATGACGGTGAAGTTGTAGTTATTGCAGAGTTTGCAGGGTTTAACAGAGATGATTTAGAAATTCGTGTGAAAAATCAACGTTTAACATTGTCTGCAGAGACTTTGAACAGAAAATATCATAAAAGTTTAAATCTTCCCGCTGAAGTGATTCCAAACAGCATGCGCACAACATCTAAAAACGGAGTGTTAGAGATTAAATTAAAAAAAGTTATCAAAGAAAAAGCTGTAGATAAAGTGGCTGGTTTAGAGAATGCCGCATAAACTCAGAAAAATCCGAAAGATGCGTGGTTCAAGAACGCAAGGCTACGGTAGAGTCGGTCAACATAGGAAAACTGGTTCTAAGGGAATGCGGAAAGTTGGGCGGCATAAACATTTATGGTCCTATGTAATAAGGTATGAACCAGAATATTTTGGCAAAAAAGGTTTTGTTTCACCCAGAAGCCTTGTGAAAAAAGATAATGTTATAAATGTCAGAAAGCTTGACGAAATAGCTGAAAAAGTTTCAAAAAGAAAAGAGAACGATAAAATGTTTATAGATCTAGAAAGTCTCGGCTATACTAAGCTTTTGGGCGCTGGAAAAATTACGAGACCATTAATAGTTAAAGTTGCGTTTTGCTCCAAATCTGCTGCTGAAAAGATAAAAGAAGCTGGCGGACAAATATTAGTGAAAGCTGAAGAAACTGGAGAGTAACTGTTAGACTATGGCTGGAAGATTTCTAAGCCTGTTCAAACCCATTGCACGGGTAATTCCAGAAATTAAAGCACCTGAACGCAGAGTTCGGTTTAATGAAAAGCTCTTTTGGACAGCGCTAGTTCTGATAATTTATTTAGTGATGTCTGAAATTAGCCTCTATGGCATTCCAAGCACAGTGGAAGAGAGACTAAGCGCATTAAGAGTAATCTTTGCTTCTAGCCGCGGTACCCTTATGGAGCTTGGAATAGGTCCAATAGTTACAGCGGGACTGATACTGCAGCTTCTGGTTGGCTCCGCAATGATAGGATGTGACATGTCAAATCCAGAAGACAGAGGATTATTCACAACAGCAAGCAAAGTCTTTTCAATACTGCTTACTGGCGTCCAAGCGTCAGCCTATATAATCGGTGGGATGTACAATCCATCAGAAGGTGGCACATTACCAGGGACAACAGCTATAATCATTTTACTCCAGCTTTTAGCAGCTGGAATAATTGTAATGCTACTAGACGAGCTTGTCCAGAAAGGCTGGGGTTTTGGAAGTGGAATAAGCCTCTTCATTATGGCTGGTGTTGCACAGCAGATTATCTGGCAAATGTTTAGCCCAACGACAGGCTTGTTTGTTGGTCATCTTGGAGCTGTTTTAAGCCCTGCTGGGCTATCATGGAATGATTGGATATTTGGAGGTGGTGCATATCCATCTTTACTTGGGTTGATAACCACAATTGTTGCCTTCTTAATCATAATTTATATGGAAGGAGTAAGAATGGAATTGCCATTATCCTACGCTGGTTACAAAGGTTTCCGAAGTCGATATCCAATAAAACTTTTGTATGTATCTAATTTACCAGTTATTTTTGCATCTGCCCTTTTCGCTAACATATACCTATTCTCACAACTTTTCTGGAATTCTTTTAATCAAAATAACACAAACTTCTGGCTTAACCTCTTAGGGCAATACAAGTGGACAACATCAGGCAATCAAACAACACTTGAGCCCACAGGAGGTCTTGTGTATTATGTGACTGCACCCCATAGCCTTTCAAATGTATCGCAAGACCCCATGAGAGCCATAGGTTATTTACTGATTCTCATTGCCTTCTGCGTTATCTTCTCACTCACATGGATTGAAGTTGGCGGCTTAGGGCCATCAACCGTAGCAAAACAACTAGTTGACTCTGGCATGCAGATTCCTGGTTATAGACGTTCAGGGAAAGCTGTGGAATCAATTCTTAAGCGTTACATACCTACGGTGACTGTTCTCGGCGGAATAATCGTGGCTTTGATTGCTGGTGTTTCAGATTTCTTTGGAGTTTTTGGCTCTGGTATGGGTATTCTACTTTCTGTAGGCATAATTTATCAATATTATGAGACGCTAATGCGGGAGAGAGCCAGTGAAATGTACCCTGCGTTCAGAAGAATCTTTGGAGAATAGTTTTTGGCAAAAATGGTTATTAATTAGAATGAAACAAAAAGGCTATAGAAAACTTTATGAGAGTGAAAGTAAAATGAGCATGGAAATAACTCAATTGCCACTTGCTACAGTCATGATAATGTTAATTTGCATGGCTGTCTCCTTTCTCAACTCCTCTATTAACCGACTATTGATAAGCCATTTTGTTGGTTGGGAGCAGTATCGAGTAATGCAAAAAGAAATTGCAGAATACCGTTCTCAGACAACTCAAGCAATGCGAAAGGGCGATAAGAAACTTCTCGAGAAACTAAAGAAAAAGGAACCCCAAATTCTTAAAATGCAGACAAAGATGGCTAAGCCTCAACTAATCCTTTTTGCACTTTCCTTTAGTTACATATTAATCTGGCTATTCGTGTTGTGGCCACTGTTTGGAGGAAATATTGTGGCATACATTCCATTCATTGGACCAGCCACAGTTTTCTGGTGGTATTTTATTTGTTCATTCCTTTTTGGAACATTCTCGAATCGTTTGCTTGGCATAATGCCAATAGAATAATGGAGGTGAAACAATGCCACAACCTCATCTGCGCACGAGAAGCCAAAAACGCTTGAGAGTAAAATTACCGAGTGGCAAAAATCGCATACATTACAGAGCAGGAAACATTTCACCACTTCTATGTACCTTATGTAATCAACCATTAGCTGGAATGCCACATCAAGCACAGAAAGAAATGCGAAAACTTAATCGAAGCCAAAAAAGAATCTGGCGACCTTACGGTGGACGAATATGTCACAACTGTCTCAAAAGCGCTTTAAAACAAGCTGTGAGAAGCGTTTAAGAGTAAAGCTTCTGAGGCAAACTTTATGGTTAAAAAAGAGGCAACTGACAAATCTGTAGTTATCTGTGTTTGTGGAATGGCTGGAAGTGGAAAAAGCACAGTTGCAAAGAAAATCGCTCAAAAATATGGACTTAAATATTATTCTGGTGGCGATGCATTGAAAGCTTTAGCCATAGAAGAAGGCTACAAGTCTCTTAACCGAGGATGGTGGGAAAACAAGGAAGGAATGCGCTTTCTGGAAAAGAGAAAAGAGGATTTAAAATTCGATAAGGCTGTTGACAAAAAGCTTTTGGAACTTGCTAACGAAGGAAATGTGGTTTTGGACAGTTGGACCATGCCATGGCTTCTTAAAAAAGGCTTTAAAATATGGTTAGAAGCATCTCCTAAAAGTCGAGCAGAAAGAATAGCTAAAAGAGATGGAATCAGCGTTAAAGCAGCCTTAAATGCATTGAAGAATAAGGAGCAGAAGACCAAAGCAATTTACAAGAGGCTTTACAAATTCTGTTTGGGAGAAGATTTTGCACCCTTTGATTTGATTTTGGACACAGACAATTTGGACGCTGAAGAAGTTTTCGAAGTTTTATGTGAAGTAATAGACAAAATTGTAGTTGCCTCCAAATCGTAACTGTAAGGAATGCAAGATTGTGGGTTTTTTTAGCTTCTAGATCTAACTTCTAGAACATTGCTCTATAACAACCTTACATGCAAAAGGGAAGAAGGCTTAAATGAAAAGAAATGAATGTATAGTTCTTGTTTTTTCTTTTTATAGGAATCACTTTTGTATGATTCTATCCTTTTATTCTTAAATGTAAAATCCGCTTTCACACTCGCTGTTTTTGACCTGCTCTTCATTCACTCTGCCTTGGAATTGATAATTTGTCTATGAGGTACGTTATTTCTTTTTAAAAGCAATTTAGCATTTTTCCATCGTTCTTGGGCTAACTTTAAATTGCCAATAACGGTTCCATGAAGAGAATAAAAGATATAACAAAGGTAAGTGCAGTTTACGCATTCATTATAAATTTTGCGAAGGGCATTAAATTTCTCACTGTTCCAAACTTCTGGCAATTCAAATATTGATGCAACGGGCTTATGAAGATGGCAGCCAGCGACTTGACCTAAATGGTCTATTATAAAGAAAGTTTGAAGTGCCTGACACTTCCAAGTTCTTCTGCCTTCCAAGTAAAGGCTTTTGACGGCTTGCAGTAATTTTGTTGTCATTAGAACATTGCTGTTTCTTCGCTGAAGTTCCATGATGGAATCACAGAGATTAACCATTGCTTTGCCATCAGTAATCAAAAACGTGTCATTTTTCTTTCCGATTTTAAAAAGCTGGGTTGAATCATCTAAAGAATCATATGAATACAGGCAGTACCATAAGGGAATCTCTTTTTTCAAGAAGTAGTTTGTCAAATTCATTATCTCGTAAAGGTTAAGCTGTGAGATCGTCGGAGTAATGCTTACATTGATTCCTTCAGCGTGCAATTTTTCAACAGCTTCGGTAGCCTTTTTCAAAGAACCCTTGACGCCTTTAATATAATCATTTTTTCTAGGATCTAAGCTATCTATTGAAATTGCTACAAAATCAGCATTGCGTAAGGCTTCAATTTTTTCTGCTGCCATACTGCCATTATCATAAACTGTGGTTATGAAATAACGGGAAGCATATTCAATTATCTCATCAATGTCCTCTCTTAAAAGTGGGTTTCCCCCAGAAATCACAATTTCTATTAAGCCAAGTTCTTTGAGTATGTCTAGGCCTTTTTTGATTTCTTCTGTTGAAAGTTCTCTTTTGTCCTGTTCTTGCCAAACATTACATCCCTTACAATGATAATTGCATTTTCGCGTAACCATCCATTGTGCATGGCGAGGTCTATTAGGGATTAAAGAACGAAACATTATACTGGCACTTTTTTCTAAACCTATTGCCAATCAACATGCACCGCACTGTTTAAGTCATTAATCTATTAAAAGGCAAGTATATAAAAAATGAGGAGGCATAGCAGCCTATTTCAGTATTGGCCTTAAATTTTCTGTTGGGTAGGCGTTTTATTGTGCAATATTGTTTTGATTCCTATCCATTGAATAGCCACAAATCCTATTAGAAATCTAAACCAAATTGTTACAATTCTTATTAAAACTGTAGCTGCGGCGCTAACATTCAAAGGCACGCCGAAAATTCCGAAAAGGGTTGTCATAGCAATTTCTGTGACTCCAATCTCTGCAGGTATTCCTACTGGCACAGATTTTATTGCTATGACAAGAGAGTAAACGATAATAAGTGTAGCCCAGTCTAAAACATAGCCCATTGCCGCAAAAATAACATAGTATATGAAAATTCCGAAAAACCATGACAATACGGAAAATCCTACAGGTAGAATAAGTTTTTTTGGGCGTGTACGAAAAATTCGCAGAGATTCGTAAAATGCGCTTATGCTCTTTCTGATATCATCTCTCCAAGTGTCAAGATTCCATCTCCCACGACTAATGCGTTCTATAAAAGCAACAATTCTAGTAATTGCTTTCTGCGTCCAATTTTCCTTCAAGCATATGATAAGAATTAGTAAGAGGACAATTATAGTTCCAACTACAACTAAAAGTACTAGGCTTTGTATTAAACTCAGAGATGGGATACTCCATATTGACAACTGTAACGCCCCAAATATTAGAGCAATAGCAGTGTACAGCATGCCAAATATTCTCTGTGCTATAACAGAGGCCGTAGCCTTTCCAGCGTCCACTCCATCACGAGTAACAAAGTAAATTCTGGCAATTTCGCCACTGAGAGATTCTGCTGGTATGAGCTGATCTATAAAGATACTTGCATAGGCATATGCAAAAGTTTTTTTGAAAGGCTCATTTGCTGAAAGAGGCGTCAGATAATAGTGCCATGCTAACGCGAAAAATACCATTTCGAATATTGATGCAATAATGGAAACGAGAAAGATTGTAAGATTGGTTTGTCTCATCGTTTCTATCATTTCATTTATATTAACAAAAAATATCAAATACAATGCAAAAACCAAAAGCCCTACTAGTAAGAAAGGAATTGTTCTCTTCAGCAAAGTCTTTCTTTCTATTATCATGAAGAGCACCAATTTCTCAATGGGTAATGATCAAGAAGGTATTATGTCTTTTCTAAATCTGAGAATTTTTATTTGCTTGAATGCAATTGAAAACATCCATATAGAAGTTGAAATGAAAGATTATGCAAACAACAAAGGCGATAGCTTTTGCAATTCACTGAGGAATACTTTAAAGGTTTCAAGTATTCGAAAAGGGAGCTTCTAATAAAAAGGCACGCTCTAGAAACCCTAAAATGGGCATCCAAGTTTTCTAAATTTGAGCTTTTGAATGGGCAAGGCAAAACTGCTTTAGATATAGGTTGCGCTTATGGATATGCTGTGGATATTTTGTCGTCACTAGGTTATGATGTCTATGGTGTGGACATTTCAAAGTATGGCGTAAAGAAAGCAAAAAAACTTTTTTCAGCAGATTTTCTCATAAGCGATGTGCAAAAAGGTCTTCCTTTTAAGAATAATTCTTTCGATCTAATAACATGTTTTGAAGTCCTAGAGCATCTCACAAATCCTTTAGTGGCGATAAGGGATATGTTTGCTTTATGCAAGGGCATAATCGTTTGCACAACACCCAATAGATTTGTGGAGAAACCTATTAAAATGGCTGTAAGAGATTTTGATAGAACACATGTCTACGTCAGAACAGAGGGTGAATGGCGAAAATACATAGAAAAGCTAAACAGTGCTTTCTTTAAAATTGAAGCATTTTTCGATGCAAGCTTAAGAGTCAGAGATAAATTATTGTTTAAATCATTCCGTATACCCTATTTCGGGTTGGATCTGAGAATCTTGATTAAGAAATATGGAGATTAACCTTGATGGATGCAATAGATGTTGTGATGCTTACAAAGAACAGTGAGCCTCTGTTGGATGAGTGCCTAAAGTCAATTTATGATAATGTGCCTGTTAGGCGGTTAGTAATTGTTGATGGTTTCTCCACTGACAATACACTGAAGATATTGGAGAAGTTCAACAATAAACATGGGAATATAAAAATTGTCTTAGAAGAAGGTTCAAGGGCCATGGCAAGAGAGAAGGGTATAGGTGAGGTGGAGACAAAGTGGTTTATGTTTGTAGACAGTGATGTAATTCTTTGCAAGGACTGGTTTAAGAAAGCAGAAAAATACGTTGACAAAAATGTTGGTGCCATATGGGGTTTAAATATTGACGTCATTCCTAAGGTTAAAAATAAGTTGTTCTTAAAATCCCTAGCATTCGTTGCAAGAGAATGTTTTAATCTCCGAGGCGGAATGCATGACACATTAATTCGTTATGAAGCGGTAAATGGCATCAAGATTCCTGAACAATTGCACGCTTATGAAGATGCATACATCATAAATTGGATTAAAAAGAAGCATTGGAAGGTTATAGCTGGCGACGATTTGTATTGCTTACATTTTAGACCTCAAAATGACTGGAACCTAAGAGAAAGTTTTTCGCTGGCAATTTTAGATCTGAAATGTGGTATTGTTCATTCTCACATTTTCAGATACATATTCTATTATCCATTTTTCATATTTTACTGGTTTCTACAACTCTTAGGCAAAAATTCAGGAACCCATTATCGAAGAGCAAGCCAAAGATGATCATACACAGGTCTTGGCAAGGCTTCTGTCTTTCCATTTTTCCTCATGATTATGCGCTTGTCTTTGTTTTTTAAGAATTCGCCAATTACAGAAGCACTGATTCCTTGCCGCTTCAAGTTCTTGATTATTTTCTCTGCATAGGCTGGTTTTGTGGAAATGAGCAACGCTCCTGAACTGATAAGCTGGAGTGGGTCGATTTGGAAGAATTTGCATATTTGAGTAGTTTCTGGTTTGATGCGAATCTTGTCTTCCAAGATTTTCACGCCTAAGTGTGAAGCGTCTGCCATTTCATGGATTCCCCCTGCTAAACCGCCTTCTGTTGGGTCATGCATGGCGTTGGCTCCTCCTGTTTTGAAGGCTGTTATTGCTTCTTTGGCTATGCTTATTTGATTGAAAAATTTCTTAGCACTTTCCACTATTGATGCGTTAAGAGCATTTTTTAACTGTTCTTCTCTGTCTGACGCGAGAATAGCAGTTCCTTCAATTCCCACAGTCTTCGTCAATATGAGCCTGTCTCCTACTTTGGCTCCGCCTGCTGTAACATAATTTCCCTTATCTGTTATGCCTATTGTACAGCCTACAACTATTGGGTTCGATAAGCTAGGAGTTACTTCACAATGACCCCCAATAATCGCAATGCCTAACTCTTTTGCAGCTTCATCCATTTGGGTGGTTATTGTTTCAACAGCTTTCCTGTTTGAGTTTTCTGGAAGAAGAATACATGAAAGAAAGAATGCTGGGGGTACACCGAAAGTGGCAACATCATTTGCATTAATGTTTACCGCAAGCCATCCCATACGTTCAATTGCCCCAGTTATTGGATCCATAGAAACAACTAGGGATTTATTGCCTATGTCTATTATTGCGCCATCAATTCCTATAGAAGGTCCAAGAATAACATCCTCACGTTTAATGCCTAGATTTTTGAAAACAACCTTTTGAAGTATATCTATAGGAATTTTTCCCGGAGGCAGCTTCATAATAAAGCCTCAAAATCTCCTTCAACTTTTAAGTTGTGGGAAGATGCGCAAAACTATTCTCACAACGGGTACAGCGACAATTAAGCCTACAAGCATCTGTACAATGTTGAATGGAATTTCCACAGCAGCTGCAGCGATAGGATAGTTCAACACTAAATTCTCGTAAAGGAAATATCCAACAATCATCTCTAATCCACCTAAAACTACAGCGATAACTGCACTTAAGCTCCATTTGTTTGTTCTTAAAGATATTTTTCTGTTTAGAAAACCGACAATGATTCCTTCAATACCTTTTATGACTAAGGTTCCTGGAGCGAATTGAGCTGCAACAATCATGTCAGCTACTGATGCGCCAACACCGCCAGCAAGTCCACTGACATACGGCCCAAAAAGCAGCGCAGAAATATAGATTACTGTTTCACCTAAGTTGAAGTATCCTGATGTTGCGGGAATACTTATGGTGAACACTATTGTTGCTATACAAACGACTGCAGCAAATATAGCTGATATGGCCAACTTTAGAGCAACCTCTTCGGGTTCTGCTTTTGCCATTTCACAATCCCATTCTCTGTGTAGAAGATTACTCCTTATTCTATTTTTGGCTAATAAATCTCTGAAAGTTTTCGTAAAGTATCTTCTTCTTACACTTCTTTGAAATTTCTGCAGCCTCAACTATCGCAATTTGCGTTGGATAGCGATAATAGGGGGCATCAGAACCAAAAAGAACTCTGTCCTCATCTATACCTACTGCAAGTTCAATAAAATCTGGCAGAGTGCCAGAAGTTTCAACATAGATATTCTTGCATTCCTTTAGGGCGTTTATGGCTGATTCTTTTAGGTGGCCAAGAATTATGGGCAACTTTGGATGTCTTTTGGCAATTTTTAAGATTAGTCCTGGTGAAGAGAAACCATCGCCTGAATGGAATAGTATTGGAAGTTGTAATTCATTTGTTTTTTCGAAGAATTTGTTGAAGAATGGGTGGTCTGGTCGGAAGCATTCTACAAATGGATGCAGCTTAAGTCCATTTAAGCCTAAGCTGTCTTTTATGCGCTTTAACTCTTTTATTGCATCTTCTCTTCTCGGATCAACACGTCCAAATCCAACTAGGCGCTTCGGATATTTCTTTACGCATTCTGCAATGTAATCATTCATTTCAGGATATTTATCGCCGACGTTTGGGTTTGGGAAGACAATTGCCCTTTCTACGTTGTATTTGTCAAAGAGGCTGATAAGCTTGTCCACATAGATTGTTGGATTAATGAATGGTTGCCAAGGTCCAGATTTTCCCAGATGAACATGTGCATCGCAAATTTTCAAACAGATCTCTCCAGACTATGTGATGTTTTTTAATGTTTAAATCTTCCCGCATGTGACTCATCACTGTTTGAAATGGGAAAGTCTAAATGTGAGTTTTATGCTGATAAATAGCAAAATGTGAGTTGACCATTATGAGTCAAGAGAAAGTGAAAGAAGACCCCGTAAAACTGCATAAAGACGCAAATACTCTTTGCGATGCAGGTAAGTACAAGGAAGCGAAGGAAATTTTCTTAAAAGCTGCAGAACTATATAAGAAAGTGAACAACTTTTTTGATGCTACATCTATGCTCTATAAGGCTGGAGAATGCGCTTACACACTTAAAGATTATGAAACTGCTGTTGAGCATTTCTTGAAATCCGCAGAATTATCTTTCAGCAAAGGATTTGACAGATTCGGAGTAAGTGCATTGGAATATGCAAGAGACTGCTATACAGCAATGAATAAGAAGGCGAAAGTCAAGGAAATGGAAAAGAAAATAAAAGAAGTGAAAACAAAACTGGAATCCACATTCTAGGCAAAAGGACTAGTCCATTAACCCTTTTTTCGTCATTACTGAAAAGTAATTGTTGCAAGATCTAATTGTTATTTCAGTTAAAGAAGTGCATGCTCCACAATTATTATAAGATTTTTTTGAATGTCTTTCTAGAGATGGTCATGATGAATACAGTTGTGGAAAAGCTAAGGGCAATTGTTGGAAAAGAGAATGTTCTTACTGGCGGTGAAGTAGAGGAAAAGTATGGGCATGATGAATCGCTAACCATAAAGCCTTGCTTACCAAAAATGGTAGTAAAACGCGCGCGCATTAACGCTTTGACAACACCCGAAACTGTAGGGCACACTAGATACTTGGACCGTGAACATTCAAGTACTTCTTTCCAGTTCCGTGCTATGGCTGGTTCGGGACTAATTCCATCATGAGATTTTGCTAAGACAGCGGCATCTATCTCTCCGCTTTCCAACGCATAAGTCATCAGAGCCGAAACTACGCCGCCGTATTGAGCAACTGAGCTTATTTCTGGATCCTTTGCCCTTGCCTTCAAAATTGACTTGTTGTAGCCCACTGCAAGGTCTTGCCTGCAAGAACCAAATATCCTTTCATCAAGTGATGGGATATCAATGTGTATTCTCGGACAGAAAGCATAGCATTTTCCTTCTTTTAAACCGCAAAGCTCAGTTATGACTGCTTTTCCTCCAACCATGTCTATGTATAGACAGAGGTTTACGCAAGCACCACAAACAGTGCACAATCCTTGATCAAGAACCACTCTTTTTAGATCTTCAACTCCTCCCTTAAAGCTCAAATTGTCCGCCTCTTCAAGTTTCATTTTTTTAAATATCGTTATATTTCTCAAGTTAAATACTGAGATTAAGACGTTTAAAGGTTAATGTGATGACCACATCCTTCAATGCAATAGCAGAATTGTGTGAAAAACTTGAAGCTACAAGTAAGCGACTTGTCATGGTAGATCTTGTTGCAGAATTTTTAAAAAGTTTGGAAGCGCGCGAGGTTGAGTCTGCGACGTTAATGATTCTTGGAAGACCCCTCCCAAGATGGAGCCGACAAACTCTTGAGATTAGCTGGGCGACTTTGAGCGAAATCATAAAGCACATAACAGGAGTTGAATGGAGCATATTCATAGAGACTTTTAGTAAAACTGGCGATGTTGGTTCAGCTACAAAAACGATTTTTGAAGACAGTAAAATCAAGAAGCAAGCGACACTTTTTGAAAGAAAATTAACTGTAGCTGAAGTTAGACGCAGTTTAGAGGCTATTGCTGAAACCATTGGGTGGGGTTCAAAAGAAAAGAAAGAACGCATAATAGAAACTCTCTTAAGTCTAGCCTCACCCATTGAAGCCAAATATCTAGTTAAAATTTTCGTTGGTGAAATGCGAACAGGTTTTCATGAGGGGTTAATGGAGCAGGCGATTTCGAAAGCTTTTCAAATTCCATTAGAAGTTGTGCAGAAGGCAACCATGACTATAGGCGATGTAGGTGAGGTTGCTGCCATAGCTAAAATGGAAGGAAAGGAAGGCTTGTTAAAAATAGGTTTCAAGGTTTTCAGACCTGTTGGACTTATGTTGGCTCAGATGGCAAATGACGCCGCTGAGGCGTTGAAGGAGCATGATGGTAAAACCGCCTTCGAATACAAGTTAGACGGAGCAAGAGTTCAGATTCACAAGCTCAAGGATGAAGTTAGAATTTTCAGTAGAAGGCTGACAGACGTCACTGAAAGTTTACCTGAAATCGTTGAAACGGCGAGAAAAAACGTGAAGGCGAAAGAAGCGATACTGGAAGGTGAGGTTATCGCTGTTGATGATGTTGGCTTTCCAGTTCCTTTTCAGCACTTGATGCGGAGATTCAAGAGAGTTCATGCGATAGAAGATATGATTGAAAAGATTCCTGTGAAACTCTACCTATTTGATGTTCTATACCTTGATGGCGAAAGCTTAATCGCTGTTCCGTATTTGCAGCGAAGACAAATCTTAGCTGAAAAGGCTGGGGAAATACCGCTAACAAGGCAATTGGTTACAAATAAGATTGAAGAAGCAGAGCAGTTTCTAAAGGAAGCAATAGATTCTGGACATGAGGGGCTGATGGCTAAAAAACTCGACAGTCTATATACGCCTGGTACCCGTGGGAAACATTGGCTTAAGATAAAGCCTGTTCTTGAACCGTTAGATTTGGTTATTGTTGCGGCTGAGTATGGTTATGGGCGTAGACATGAGTGGCTTTCTGATTATTATTTGGCTGCGCGTGATGTTGATACTGGTGAATTTTTGACTGTTGGCAAAACTTTTAAGGGTTTAACAGATGCGGAAATAATTGAGATGACGAAGCAGCTAAAGGAATTAACTATAGAAGAAGCGCATAGGAGAGTTGTTGTCATTCCCAAAATTGTCGTTGAAGTGACTTATAACGAGATTCAGAGAAGTCCAAAATACAAGTGTGGCATGGCTTTGCGTTTTGCAAGAATAAGTCGCATAAGAGAAGAGAAGGCGCCTGAAGAGGCAGATACAGTGCAAAGGGTTAAGGAAATTTATGAGAGGCAGTTTTTGAAAAAAGGCAGATATAAGACTGATTAAAGAAATTAAACATGGAGCAGTTTAAATGTCTAATACCGAAAAGAAATCCATGGACGAAGAATTTTATAGTCGTCAAACCATTCTGAAAGAACTTGGCGGCAAAGGACAGAGAAAGCTTGCACGCTCAAAGGTTGCAGTTATTGGGCTTGGCGGGCTTGGAACAGCATCATCACTTTATTTGGCTCTTGCAGGTGTTGGGCATTTACGCTTAATTGATCAGGATATGATTGAATTGAATAATTTGCACAGGCAAGTTTTATACAGCCTTGATGATCTTGGCTATCCAAAAGTTGAGGTTTCAGCGAATAGGTTGATGCGAACTAATCCTTTAGTTAAAGTTGAGCCTATTCCAGAAAATTTGAATGCGAATAATGTTGAAACGCTATTGTCCGGCGTGGATTGTGTAGTTGACGGTTTAGATAACATGCGAACACGCTATTTGGTTAATCGTACATGTGTAAAGCTTGGAATTCCCTATGTTTTTGGGGCAGCAATAGGAATTGAAGGAAATCTTGCAGTTTTTGCTACACCGGAAACTCCATGTTTAGAATGTGTTTTTCCAAACATTCATGATAATGATTTATTGACATGTGATGTGCGTGGTGTGCTGGGAGCAACGCCTGGTATTATTGGAACGATGCAAGCTATGGAAACCATAAAGCTTCTAGCCGGAATAGGTTCTGTTTTGAAGAGTAAGCTTATGATTTGCGATTTTAGTGACATGTACTTCATCACTATAGATATTTTTAAAAGGAAAAATTGCCCCGCATGCCAAAGCATAACATCCGCTTCAAAAGTGAAAGAGAAACTTGTTTGGTTATGCGGACAAAAAACTGCAAACATAAACCCTGAAAAACCATTAAAACTAAACCTTAACGAAATTCATGAAGCAGTTAAACAGCATTTCAGAGTAAGAATAAAATCCTCTTTAGCAATAGTTTTTGACTACGAAAATTATGAAATCAGCCTTTTCAACAGTGGACGAATGCTTATAAAAAACGTTGATAACGAAAAATCAGCTTTGGTGGTTTACAACAAAATAAGCAAGAAACTTGGCTTAGACTAAACAAATATTTATTAGGTTTTAAACAAGTTTTATGGTGCCGGGGTGGCCGAACGGTTCAGGCGGCGGCCTGCAGAGCCGCTATATGTGGGTTCAACTCCCATCCCCGGCTTTTAGGATGAATCCCCATAC
>CAZAXN010000043.1:0-35201 GCA_964489195.1 uncultured Candidatus Bathyarchaeia archaeon | reverse complement strand
AATTTATAGCATTCTAAAAGGCGATAAATTTTTAAGACTCTTTAAGTTAACTGCAAAAAATGAAAATTGAAATGGCATGGAAGGGTTTTCTATGGCTTCCATAAAGGAAGTTCCTACAAAAAAGGGCAGTTTCGAACGGATAGGGGCTCACACCCACATTAAAGGTTTAGGCTTAGATAAAAATCTGAAATCAGTCAAGGTTAAAGATGGAATGGTTGGTCAAGGCAAAGCCCGTGAAGCAGCTGGCTTGGTCGTGCAGATGATTAAGGATGGCAAATTAAGCGGGAAAACCGTAATTTTAGCTGGTCCACCGGGAACTGGTAAGACTGCTATTGCCGTTGCTATTTCAAAGGAGCTTGGCGCTAATGTTCCATTCATACAAATGAGTGGTAGCGAAATTTACAGCAGCGAACGCAAGAAAACTGAAGTCTTGATTGAAGCTATTCGAAAGTGTATTGGTATCGAGATTCATGAAATGCGTAAAGTGTATGAAGGCGAAGTGATAGGTATTGATATACGCACAGCGCCTCATCCTTACAATCCCTATCAGAAAGTTCCAGAAAGTGTGCGAATAACCCTGAAAACCAATAAACAAGAAAAAACCATTGAAGCTGGCGCATCCATTGCGCAGCAGATAATTCAGCAAGGAATAACTGAAGGAAACGTCATTCAAATAGACGCTGAAACTGGAAGAATAGCAAATTTGGGATTAAGCCTTGAAAGCGCAAAAGGCAAAACTTATGATGTAGACACAAGCCAAAAAGTTCCCAGACCCAGCGGTGATGTGTTAAAGGAAAAGGAATTTGTTTACACCCTTACTTTGGCAGATATGGATGAGATTAATGCCAGAAACCGAATGGGCGGTGGTATGTTTTCACTGTTTTTTGGTGGAGCTGAAAGTAAGGAAATAGACACTGAAGTCAGAGCAGCTGTAGATGAATCTGTCAAAAAGATGGTTGATGAAGGTAACGCCTTCATCCATCCTGGCGTCTTATTCATTGATGATAGTCACTTACTTGATTTGGAAGCTTTCAGTTTTCTAGGCAGGGCCTTAGAAAGTGAGCTCGTTCCAATAATTATTCTAGCAACGAACAGGGGTGTCACCACGATTCGTGGAACAGACATTAAAAGCCCAATGGGATTTCCATTAGACCTAATAGACCGCTCAGTGATAATTGCCACTGAAGAATATGATGCAGATAGCATAAAAGAAATTCTAAAGTTAAGGGCAAAAGAAGAGAAAGCAGAACTAGACAATGAAGCTCTTGAAAAGCTAACTACAATTGGCAGCAAATCTTCGCTCAGATACGCCGTGCAACTCTTAAGCCTAGCCGCACAAAATGCTACAACTATGAATCGCAAAAAGGTTAGTGTTGAAGATGTTGAGCGTGTTGACTCGCTCTTTATGGACGTAGGAGAAGCCAGCGAACACTTGAGAAAATACGAAGAGAAACTAATGTATCATTAGGACAGCATTTTTCTCATTTTTTATAGGCTTTGTGTGAAAGTGCTGATGATGGTTTCTGTTCTCATCGCAACTTGTCCCTATTTTTTCTAAAAAAGGTTTTTTAGTAAGGCGTTTGCTTCTGCGTACCAAAAAAGCATTCGCTAGAGTCTTTAGGGGATGTGAAAGGTCAAGAACACAAAGGAAAAAAATTGATGCACTTTTCTATCTAACTCCTTAAAACAACTATGTTGACCGAACACTTTTTCTATAGCGTGAATAATAATCACATTTTCGAGTTATGTCAACCTGATAAATGGAGAAACCCGAAATGACTGTTAAAACCGGAAAAGAATATGTTGAAAGCCTACGCAAAAGAAAAATCAGGGTCTACCTATTTGGGGAAGAAATAGGAAATCCAGTTGACCATCCAATGATAAAGCCGTCAATAAACGCTGCAGCCGCAACCTATGACGTAGCCCACGATCCAAAATACGAGACGCTGGCAACAGCAAGGTCCCACATAATAGGAGAAAAAATCAATAGGTTCAACCATATACACCAAAACACTGAAGACCTAGTCACAAAAGTAAAATTACTAAGGGTTTTAGGGCAAAAAACTGGCGCTTGCTTCCAAAGATGCGTTGGGATGGATGCCATAAACACATTGTCAAGCGTAACATACGAAACTGACCAAAGACTTGGAACTGAATATTCCAAGAGGTTCACAGAATTCCTTCGGCATATACAGAAAAACGACTTGTTCTGCTGTGGGGCGATGACAGACCCAAAAGGAGACAGAAGCCTCTCGCCAAGTCAACAGGCAGACTCAGACCTATACCTGAGAATAGTTGAGAAAAGAGAAGATGGCTTAATCGTTAGAGGCGCAAAAGTCCACATAACGGGCTCGGTGAACAGTCACGAGGTAATTGTTATGCCGACAAGGACGCTGACTGAAAAGGACAAGAGCTACGCTGTTACTTTTGCAGTTCCAAGCGATACGAAAGGAATAATCTATGTTTATGGCAGGCAGTCGTGTGACACAAGGAAGTTGGAAGAGGGAAAAATGGATTTAGGCAACGTGAAATACGGTGGACAAGAAGCTATGATAATCTTCGAAGATGTTTTTGTTCCTTGGGAGAGAGTTTTCATGGCTGAAGAATACGAGTTCGCTGCTCCCCTAGTTGAAAGGTTTGCTGCATACCACCGCCAAAGCTACGGTGGATGCAAAACCGGCGTGGGTGACATTCTCATAGGTGCAGCAGCTACAGTTGCCGAATACAACGGGGTTGAAAAAGCCTCCCACATAAGGGATAAAATAGTCGAGATGAACCATCTAAACGAAACGTTATACGCTTGCGGAATAGCTTGCTCAGCTGAGGGCTACAAAACAACTTCGGGAACCTATCAAGCCAACATACTGCTGGCAAACATATGCAAGCAAAACGTGACGAGGTTCCCCTACGAAATAGTTAGATTAGCTGAAGACATAGCAGGAGGCCTAATAGTAACAGCCCCTTCAGAAAAAGATCTAAGAAGCCCAAAAATCGGGAAGTACATTGAAAAATACTTAAGAGGCGTGGAAAAGATTCCAACAGAACACAGACTACGTATTTTTAGGCTGATAGAGAACATTTCAATGGGTCTGGGCGCAGTGGGATACCGAACAGAATCCATGCATGGTGCAGGTTCACCACAAGCCCAAAGAATAATGATTGAACGGGGAGTAGATATGCCCTTTAAAAAGAAACTCGCAAGAATCCTCGCTGGAATAGAGGAATAAACCTAGAAATGACTACTCATCCGACTCCATAATTTTCGTCAACATAGCTGAGCCAATAAAGTTTATTTGTTACATTTTTCTTGATTCTGATCTTGGTTAAAAGCCCTGGTAGTATAGTCCGGTCTAGTATAAGCGGCTGTCGCCCGCTGGACCCGGGTTCAAATCCCGGCCAGGGCGCCATGCTTTTAAGTTAGACTAATCAAAAATTGTGATGATAAAGGTTGAGTTTTTCTCGTAACAAGCAAGTTGATAAGCGTTCGCCTAATGTTTGGTTACTTGACATTTTAAAAGGTTCATTTTCAGGGTCTGATGTAAAATTCGATGAAGATTTTTTATCAGCCAAGGCATCTAGGAGTGGTTTATGTGTTGTGTGTAAGGCTTCAAGATTTCTATGTGGCAAGACGCGCTGTCCAATAATTGTGAAAGCCAATTACTTTTTGAAAAGCATTCCATTAATTCAAAGCGAAGACATTTCAGGTGCTTCGCCTCCAAGTGTTTTTGTCGGAAGAATAGGCTATCCATACGTTTACGCTGGACCACTTGTGCCACCAGTTCAAGAAGATACAAGCCTTTATGATTTGCCGGAATTCTGGTTTGGAAAAACAATAGACGACATTGTAGGTTTTAGATCATTGCTCATCCGTGGAAAACATCGTGTTCATGTGCGCAAATTCGAAGAAGCAGGAAAAATAATTGAGACAACCCGTGAATTAGCCTTGGCAACCAACCCAGTAGATGTTGAATTAATGCTGAAAAAGAAGCCCCGTGGTTTCTTACTTCTGGATGATGAAGTTCAACCATTTGGGCCATCAGCACCAATTAGAGACTTGCGCTTGGGCAATGCTCGTTGGGATCATCAAATAGAGAAAGCTTATAGTGACACCGATTTGAAAGCAGCAGAGGCAGTTATAGAACTTTATGATAAAGGAGTGTTAGTAACAAAGATTCAAAGAGCCTTTAGCGTTGGGGCTTTCGGTATAAAGCCCAATAGGCGATTGGTGCCTACTCGCTGGAGCATAACAGCAGTGGACAGCATACTCTCAAAAGGTTTGGTGGAAAAGGTGAAGACTTTTCCAGAAATTAGTGAGTATCGTGTTTATGAGTCCTGTTATCTTGACAATCTTTTTGAAGTCTTAATGATTCCAAATGCATGGAGTTACGAGGCAATCGAAGCGTGGTATCCAGGCACTATTTGGAATCCTCATGGGCGAAATATTGTCATGTTTTCTGATTGGGAAGGATATGAGGGGCGGGCAACGTATGCGGAAATTGGCGGATGCTATTATGCTGCACGACTTGCAGTTTGTGAATTGTTAATGAAAGAGAGACGCCAAGCAACAGTAATAGTCCTAAGAGAAGCACACCCAGGCTACATAATGCCAGTTGGTGTTTGGCAAGTAAGGGAAAACGTTAGAAATGCAATACGACAGAAACCTTTTATCTTTAAAACTTTAGATGATTCATTAAAATTTGTTGCATGCAAATTCCGAATTCCATTGCAGCAGTGGATAATGCGTAGCGAACTATTGAAAAATGTACTTTTCCAAAAAAAGATAACAGACTTTTTAGATAAAAAGAAGGCAGCCTAGTTTGAAACAACTTTCTTCGGAACTTTGAGAAACAGATAAATTTGAAAGTCTGAATTAAATTTTAATGGGAAAAATAGGGCATAGATGAATCCAAAAGTTGTTCGCTATGAAAAAAATAATTAAAACACTGCGTGCTGTATTAGCTGGGTTATATGCATTTCTTTTTGGTTTTGTACTTCACTCTTTCAAAAGCATGAATAGAAAAGTCAGATCAAGGCTTCCTGTTTGGCGTATGGAAGAAGAAACCTTTGAACACATTCACCTTCTACTTAAAGTGTTCAAATGGATAGTTTTTCCACTGAGTCTTCTCTATGTATTTGTGAACTTCTATTTCTTTGGAGAAAACGCTTTGGCTTCTACATTGTGGGGAATATTGATTTTCTTTTACAGCAATTTCCTTCCTGATCTGCCCTCAATTTACAGGCAGACGAAAAAGAATAAAAAAACCAAAGATTTGCCTTGGTACAAGAAATATGCAATCTTGGTATTTGCTCCGTTCCTAATTTGGTTTTTGTTTTCTGGGATGCAACTTGGATGGAAAACTACTCAAACGTTTCATGATTTCAAATCGTTAACAGTTTATGGAGTTTTCCTTTTCATATTAGGCTTTTTTGCGTTTGTGCAATTTCCAATTTCCATAGGGACAATAGCCAAAATTACATCTATACCAATATATGGTGCGATGGGATATCTGACTCATCTTAAAGTCGACAAAATCTGGTAGGAATTTGAAGACAATTTAAGCAATTATTGCTACTGAAAAGATGATTTATGCAGCTGCTATTACTTCATGGAGCGCATAGGACAAAAATTCTTTAAGGAAGATGCCAGATTAAGGAATAAAAAGGTTAAAAGGCATTGACGGATCCTGTCACACTTGCGTTAATAGTGGGTGGTTCAATAATTGTAATAGGTTTTCTAGGCAATTATCTTTTTGAACGTACTGGTTTTCCAGATATGCCTTTGCTAATAGTTCTAGGCATATTCATAGGACCAGTTGTTGGTTTAATAAAGCCTGATTCGGTAATGAATTTAGCTCCTTATTTGGCTGCTTTAGCTTTGGTTTTCATCTTGTTTGATGGTGGAATGGCTATGAATATTTACCGTGTTTTCTCCGAGAGTCCGCGAGCTCTTATTCTTGCCATAGTGGGTTTTGTGGTTAACGTCATTGCGACAACTCTTTTTATGATGTACATTGTTATTCCAACTGTGCCACCCCTTTATTCTGTGTTGTTTGGCACGATTCTTGGAGGAAGTAGTAGCATAGTGGTGATTTCGCTTGCCCCTAGAATTAAAGTAAGTGAAAAATGTGCAACAATACTGAGCCTAGAGTCTGCAATTACTGACATTCTATGCATTGTTTTTTCGTTAGTGGTAATTGAAATAATATTGAAAGGTGCATCTCTTGAGCTAATAACCATTGGGCAGTCAATAGCTAGTAGGTTCTCAATAGGAATAGTTTTCGGATTAGTTTTCGGCATCATCTGGTTAAGTGCATTGAAGAGAATTGCAAAGGCATCTTATGCTTACATGCTTACTTTAGCTGTTGTGCTTTTGGCTTATGCCTTCACAGAATTCCTAGGGGGAAGTGGTTCGCTTTGTTCTCTTCTTTTTGGCATAGTGTTAGGTAATGAAAAGGAAATTTATCGAATGCTTAGAATCGAAAAACCGTCAAATGCTGTTGTGGATGTTGGACTAAAACGGTTTGAATCTGAAGTTGCTTTTCTTTTAAGAACATTTTTCTTCGTCTACATAGGATTAATAGTCACAATTGGTAGCATAACAACAATTATCATTGGAATACTCCTTTCACTAATGCTACTACTAGTTAGATTCGGCGCTGTCTCATTAGCAACCATTCGTGTTAAAGATTTAGAAAAAGAGCGACCAATTATGAGTGTAATGCTTACAAGAGGATTGGCGGCAGCAGTGCTAGCTACGCTGCCTTTTCAATATGTTGAGGTTGACTTTTATTTTAAAGATTTATCACCTATTTACATTAACATTGCAGTTCTAGTAATCTTGACGACTGCAATAATGGCTACAATGGGCATTCCACTGCTGAGAAACAGACGAAAAGCAAAAGAACAGCCGCAAGACGTCTTAAAAATTTCAAATTTCACATAATATCCTTTGTTTTGTACCTATGCAATCAAAATAGCCTTCTAATGCGACTTTCTCTTCAAATTAATATTATTAGCTAATTAACAACTGTGTTTAAACAGGTTTTTGTAAAGCACGTCAATTGCATAAGCTAACGGAAAATTTTTTATATAAATTGCGAGGAATTATGAGTTTGAGGTCGCACTCGTGTCTGGAAGCAAAATCAAGAAGAAAAAGGGGAAAACAAAGAAAACAAAATAAACAAGTAATTACAATAGACCACAAATCCCCCATTTTTTAACATTTTCTGGAAATCATCTCAAAAACTGTCTGTTCGTTTGGCTGCTAACGATATGGGACTCTCTATATCTGCTTTGTCTTTGCTTTTTTCCAACAGTTCTACAACTTCGTCTATGAATCTAAAATATTCTTGGTCACGCATGTGCTTAGTGCGTGGTCTTGGAATGTCAATTTTTACTTCTCCAATTACTTTTCCTGGGCGTGGTGACATCACTATGACTCTATCTGCCATAAAAACTGCTTCTTCAACATTATGGCTTACCATTATGAAAGTGTTTGTTGGCAAAGCGGGATTTCGCCAAATGTCAAGCACTAACTCTCGAAGGATTTTTGCAGTAAGCTCGTCTAGTGAAGAGAATGGCTCATCCATAAGTAAAACTTCTGGTTTTAGGGCTAATGCTCTTGCTATTCCAACGCGTTGTTTCATTCCACCAGAAAGGTCGTGGGGATAAGTATTTTCGAATCCCTCAAGTCCAACCATTTTTAAGTATTCCTCTGCAATGTGCTTTCTTTTTTCTTTTTCTATTCCAAGAACTTCAAGGGGTACTTCCACATTTTCTAATGCGTTTTTCCATGGTAACAAGCCGAAAAGTTGGAAGACCATTGCAATTTTTGGGGTAGGGTTAGTAACTGGTTGTCCACGAAACAGTATTTCGCCTGAATCAGCCTTTTCCAAGCCTGCTATTATCCTGAGCATCGTGGATTTTCCGCAGCCTGATGGTCCGACTAGGCAGACAAACTCGTCGTTTCCAACTGAAAAACTCACATTGTCTAGAACCAAAATTTTACCTTTTTCTATTGCGAATGATTTCGTCACATTTTTTACTTCAAGCACAGACAAGATTTAAACCTCCACATGATATTTTTCAAATTTTCTAAGCAAGCGTCTCCAAACTAATGCTTCCATTGAAAGCACAATTGTTGCGACTATACCTAAGAGAAATATAAGCACCACGGTGTTTCCATACTCATACCCAGCTTTGTCAAGCAGCGAACCGAGACCAGGAACTGAAAGATTAGTTGATGGCAAATATTCCGCAAATATTATTGTGTTCCAACCTGTTCCCCATGAAAGTATACTTCCTGTAACGATAGATGGCAGTATTGATGGAATGACTAAATGCGTTATTCTTTTCAAGCCTTTAAATCCGAAAAGTTGACCAACTTCTCTTATCTCAGTAGGAATGTTTTTCACGGCACTTACAATGTTAAGGAACATGTACCATATCATGTCAAGGACTAGCATGATTATACATGTAAATTCAAGGGCAACATAGTCGATTCCAATTAACTCTTTTAGTCCTAGAAAAATTACTGGAAACAAGGCCAATATGGGTACTCCTTGTCCAATATCGTAAAGTGGATAAAATATAGCTGCGAATTTTTTGTGTTCAGCAGCCAAAACTCCCATGCCAATCGCTACTACAAGGGAAATTCCATAGGCTATTGTAAGCCGTCCCATAGTCATAGCAATTAATAGTGGCAGATAGCTAAGCTCTGCAGAAGGCGGCTCGTTAAATCCTTGGCTAATTATAGCAAATGTTGGAAATTGACCAAATACTATGAATAAGACAACAAAAATTGATGCAAAAGCCAAAATTGCAGCGATAATCTTTTCTATGCGCGAGTATTTTCGCAAGCGTTGAGAAGCAGTAGAAAAAGCTTTTGGCCAGTGAAGTCTTCCGAAGCGTAGCCAACTGGTTGCTTTGGCAATTCCAAGTTTTCCAACTCCGGAGAGATCCATTCTGAATACAGGTTTAAAGGTGCCTGTAGTTGCCTTCTCCATTATTCTGTGCCAAGTTAAAGTGTTGAAGTATACGACAATGAATGTTATGAATACTAGGAGGATTATGGCAGCATTCATGTCCTGCCATATATATGCCGCTTTTGCAAGAAGTGTGCCTAAACCTCCAGAAGGTGGCGTTACTACGTCTCCTTTGTATTGGATGTATTCTGCGGCTATCATGAAGAACCAACCGTCGCACCATGCAAGGTTTGCTCCAGAAACTACTGCTGGAGTGATTGCAGGGAGAATCACATGTCTAACGTAGCGCCATCCTGTCAACCCGAAACTTCGCGCAGATTCAGCGACATTTGTTGGGATTCCGCGGATGGCTCCTAATACTCCGAAGAAGATTGCCCAAGCCATTGATGTGAAGAGTAAAACTATTACAGCAAGTTCAATGCCCCATGGACCTAATACAAACAGAAAGCCTATGACCATTGGGAAATATCCAAGTATGGGAATTGATTGTAATAAATCTATGAAAGGTGTGAGGATGAGAGATGCCCATTTGTTTGTAGCGGCTAGTATGCCGAACGAGATTCCCCATGCAACTGAAATTAAAAGGGTGATTACGATTCTGGAAACTGTGCTGATAGTGTAGAGTGGGAGACTTTTAATTTCTTCATAAGGTACGAAAGTTACAATTAACCAAGTCATTATAGCAAGGATTACTAATCCGCCAATAAAGCTGATTAAATACTTTCGCAAGCCCCATTCTCCAGCTTAACCTCAACTTAATAATGAAAACGGTAAGAGGGGCGATTTAAGAATATCGCATCATTTTGTGTTAATTTCTTTAAACCGTTTAATGGAGTAATTCACAATTCTCATTGCATCTTCAGCGGTTTTCCATTCTTTAAATTTGACCCACTTATGTGGTTCTAAGCGCTTATAAATCTGAAAGAAGTCCTGAATCTCTATTAGCTTATGCTTGTGAACATCGATAATATCCTTGTACCCCTCAAATCTTGCATCATTGACAAGTACAGACAATATTTTTGGGTCTTCGCCTTCCTCGTCTTCAACTACCAATGCTCCTATCACTCTAACCTTAACTATGCATCCAACCTCAAGTGGTTCATAGCTTAGAACCATAATGTCTAAAGGGTCATTATCATCAAACCATGTTTGTGGAACAAAGCCATAATCTACTGGAAAAACCACTGATGAGGGTATGATGCGGTCTAGAACAAAGGATTCCCATGGTATATTATACTCATACTTGTCTCTAGAGCCCATTATGACCTCAACTACCATATTAAGCAATCTAGGCGGCTTATCACCAGAAGGAATATCTCTCCAAATGTTCATAACAAAACCTCAAGCATAATCGTCAAACTCACTAATTTAGTTTTCTTTAACCGCTTCACTCTTCAAGCACATGCCTTTTTAACTTCACCTTTTCCTCACCGTATTTTGCATATAACTCCTTCCTTAAAGCCTCAAGCATCTCAATTTTTCTACCAGCAAACTCGGCAGCAGTGATAACCTTCACTCCAAGTTTTTCCGCTGCCTCATAAACTGGTTTAATCCTTAACTTATAATTCAAATCACGCAGAAAATGATGGTCCAAAACAAGCGTTTGCAGATTCTTTTCATTTAAGGCTTTAACAAGGTTTGTGTTCGCTATTTCAAGGCTCCTATAAGAATAACGATACCCAAGCATGTAAGACATTGGGCCATCCACAAACAAAACGTTGGGCTTCTCTTTAAGAATAAAGTCTATCTGGCCCTCAAGTGATGGTCCCTCAACATCGGATGTATGAAGAAATTTTTCATTATTGCTTTTTATGCTAACCTCTATTACATACCCAAGACGCGAGTTCGTTCCGTGACAAACAGCTTTCGAAAAAGTTATGAAAGTTTTACCTAATTGAAAACTTTTACCATCAGCAATTTCAAGTTTTTTAGGTAAGCTCTTAATTACTGCTAAATAATAGGTGGCTCTTTCCTTCTGGCTTTTGTTTATGTTTTCTGTGGGATGTTTAATAAAAACCGTCTTGTCCTTGTATAGTTCGGGATATTTTGGGTCATGATGGTCATAATGATAATGCGTAACTATAAGCACATCAGAGTTCTCTGCATACCGTTTTATCTCTTCCCAAGTCTCATCAAGCCTTTGCCACTCCAAAAAATGTGGCTCCAAACCATATCGTATAGGTGCCAAAGCAACGCCAGGGTCTATTAGAATTTTTAAATCGTCAGTTTCTATGAATGTTGCCATTGAACGAACGCCAAAACTGTCAAAGGCTAACGGAATTATTTTCTTAATCATTTGTTCGGTTCCTTCTTGAAAAATGTTTCAAGTCTTCTTGTTTTGTCCTTCTTCAAAACTTCTGCACATTTTCTTGGGTCTAAAGCTTTATACTCTATCCCAAGCGTTGCTAGTAGTCTTTGAACATCTTTTGCAATGTTTGGCGCCACAAGAATCCCCCTTATTTCACGGTTTGTCTTGGTTTTGATTGCATCAATGTATCTGGCGAGTTGAAGTACTGCATCTTTGCCAGCTGTTTTACGTTTAATCTCTACAACAACAAGCTTTCCATTCTTGTCCACGCCATAAACATCTACAAAGCCAGGTTCCACTTTCTTCTCATAACTTATAGGCTTAAAACCTTCTTCCAAAAGCGATGGCTTCAAAAGTATTGCTTGATGCATGTCATCTTCACTTGCATAAAGCGAAAACTCTCCAAAGTCAACTAGACTTGAGGCATAAACCATGTAAATCTTATTAAAAAACACTCTGACAGATTCACTTGGCTTCTGCCTTATAGCACGAATCTCTAAAATATCACCTTTAACTTGAACATAAAAAATGCATCCAGGAGGTTGCCAATTAACTGGTTCATAGCCGATTGAACGGTGAACAAGAATGGAGCCATCTTCTTTAAGTATTAGTATGCGTTCGCCTCCTTCAAGCTTCGACTTTGCTCTTCCAAGATAATGTACCCAACAATTTCCAATGATCAGAAGTGTTTTGTGTTGCAAAACAGCTTCCTTAGCGGTTTTTTCAGCTTCTAGAACATTTGGGTTTACTAATACTGTTAATGTGTTGGAATTAACCACTTGTTTTCGCCAATAGTTTTAGAAGGTTTATCTATACATAAAATTTCTTAAGGATCACCTATGAATGAATGGAAAGAAAAGCGTAAGATAATGCGGCGTTATGATTTAACAGCGCACATTTATGATATGCGTTATGCTGAAGAGCAAACTGCAAAAATTAAAGCAGTTCTAGAAAGTGTTAACATAGGAAAAGGCTGTTTAGTTTTGGATGTGGGTTGTGGTACAGGATTATTATTTGATAATGTGCCCAAGAAAGCTGAAGAGATTGTTGGTTTGGATATTTCGAGAAAAATTCTGCTTCAAGCAAAGAATCGCTCCAGAAATTTCGCTAATGCCTATCTGATGCTGGCTGATGCTGATAATTTGCCCTTTAAGAATAAGGTCTTTACCCATGTCTTTGCCATAACGCTGATTCAGAACACGCCTAACCCAGTCAAAACTTTGGATGAGCTTAAGCGTGTCGCAATGAAGGATGCTGTTATAGTAGTTACCGGGTTAAAGGGAAAATTCTCTTTAGAAGCTTTTGAGGGTTTATTGCGCATGTTTGGATTAAACGTAATTGAAATGAAAAGTGAGAATTTGAAGTGTCACGTGGCGATTTGCTCCAACCTTCATTGAAATTTTGAATGATTGGAAACTAAACTATATATGAAAGTAAAGAATTAGAGCTATAATTCACAGAAGTTTACGTTTACCATCAGTTTTGGTGGTTTAGTAAATGCCGTTAAAAACGACAAAAACAGACACAGCGAAGGCATTAACTTTAGAATGGGCTTTACACATTAAAAACTACAAGTTAACTCTTGACAAAGACGTTTGTGTAGGCTGTCAAATCTGCAGTTTGGCTTGTCCAAAGGAAGCCATCAAAATTGAAAAGCAACCAAAGATTCAAGGAAAAAAAGCTAAGAAAGCAAAGATTGACATTGATTTGGCAAAATGCAATTTTTGCGGAATCTGTGATGTGTTATGCCCTTATGGAGCAATAAAGGTTACAATCAACGGCGAACACATTCTTTCAATTATTGAAAAGGAAAGTTTTCCACAATTGATTCGAGATATCCAAGTGGACACAAGTAAATGTCCAGTTAATTGTGTAGAATGTGAAGAAGCTTGTCCACTTGACTTAATCAAGATAACACGAGTTATGGCTGATGGGAAAATTCTTGAGAAAATTCCTAAAAGAAAGCGAAAAGGGATTCAAGTTAAAATTGACATCATGACGGAACGTTGCCCGTGCTGTAGAATCTGCGAGTTTAAATGTCCTGAAGGCATGTTGCATGTGCGAAAATTTATGCAAGGGAAAATAGCAATTGATCCTGAAAAGTGTCCAGAAGGTTGCACAGACTGTTTGGATGTTTGCCCAATAACTGGGGCATTATACTTTTCTGATGAGGATAAAAAGGTTCACGTTAACGAGATGTTCTGCGTTTATTGCGGAGCATGCAAAATTGTTTGCCCAGTCGATGAGGCTTTGGAGCTTAAACGAACCAAGATAATTCACACGCCGATCCGTTCTGGCACGTGGAACAAAACTCTAGAGCGGTTAGCTTCGCCTATTGAAATAACTAAAGAGTTGAAAGCTAAAGGTTCATTGAAGGCACGGGAATCTGTGGAAAAAAGATTAGGATGGAAGAGTGCATAATATGGCTGAAAAGAAAATTGAAGCTGCAGAGCCGCGAATAGGCGTTTTCATATGTCACTGTGGCTTAAATATTGCTGGTGTTTTAGATATAAAGGAGCTTGTTGAATATGCAAAGACTTTGACAAATGTTGTTTATGTGAAAGATAATCGTTACACTTGTGCAGACCCTGGACAAGAAGAGATTAGAAAATCCATAAAGGAGCATAAACTGAATCGCGTTGTCGTGGCTGCTTGTTCGCCAAGGATGCATGAGCCAACCTTCAGAAGAACAGTTTCTGATGTGGGCTTGAACCCGTTTTTATTTGAAATGGCAAACATCCGTGAATTTTCATCATGGTGTCATCCAAGCACACCTAAAGAGGCTACGGATAAGGCTAAGGACATAATAAAAATGGCTGTTGCAAAATCAAGATTGCTTCAACCGCTTCAGACAATAGAAGTTCCAGTAACAAATAAGGCATTAGTCATAGGTGGCGGTATTGCTGGAATGAATGCTGCTTTGGATTTGGCTGAAATGGGTTTCAAAGTGTATTTGCTT
Source organism: uncultured Candidatus Bathyarchaeia archaeon (assembly GCA_964489195.1). Lineage (GTDB taxonomy): Archaea > Thermoproteota > Bathyarchaeia > Bathyarchaeales > Bathycorpusculaceae > CAZAXN01. The sequence continues at coordinate 20,950 of CAZAXN010000043.1, read as the reverse complement.
GAGAAAGGCGAGAGCATTGGCGGTCACATGGCACAGTTGGACAAGACATTTCCAACGCTTGATTGTTCCATATGCATTGAAGGTCCTAAGATGGTTGATGTCGGGAGACATCCTAATATTGAGATTATAGCCTTTGCTGACTTGTTAAACGTTAGCGGTTTTATTGGCAATTTTAAGGTCAAGATTCGAAAAAATCCAAAATATGTTATTGCTGAAAACTGCACTGGTTGTGGGGAGTGTAAAGATGCTTGTCCGATTGAGTATCCTAATGAGTGGGACATGAACTTAGGCGTTAGAAAAGCCATATCAGTTCCATTTGACCAAGCTGTTCCACTTGTTTACACAATCAATAAGGATTATTGCATTGAATGCTTCAAGTGTGTTGATGCATGCGGCGCAAGACAAGCCATAAACTTTGAGCAAAAACCTGAAGAAATCGAGTTGGAAGTAGGTGCAATAATTGTTGCAACCGGCTATGACATTTACTTCCCTTATGATAATCCACTTTATGGTTATGGCAAATACGCAAACGTGCTTACATCATTAGAGTTTGAGAGGCTTATTCTTGCTGCTGGTCCCACTGGTGGAAAAGTGGTTAGGGCTTCAGATGGCGAAAAACCGCACAGTGTAGCCTTCATTCAATGTGTAGGTTCGCGAGACAAGAACAAATACCCCTATTGCTCCAACTTCTGCTGCATGTATACTCTAAAGCATGTTGTCCAACTTAAAGAGAAATACAAACAAGACGTTGAAGTTTATGTTTTCTACATGGATATGCGAAGCAATTTCAAAGGGTATGAAGAATTTTACGATAGGGCAAGAGAACTTGGCGTAAATTTCATCCGCGGTAGAGTAAGTCGTATATTAGAAATTCCAGAAACAAAAAATTTGATTGTGCATGCTGAAGATACAATGCTTGGTCAACCCATAGAAATTGAAGCAGAAATGGTTGTTTTAGCAACAGCGGCTATTCCTAAAAAAGGTACAGATGAGATGGCTCGTATACTCAATTTGACCCGCGGGTCAGATGGCTTCTTCATGGAAAGCCACCCAAAGCTTAAGCCAATTGATGCACCTACTGATGGCATTTTTCTCGCAGGTGCATGTCAAGGTCTGAAGGATATACCATACAGCGTCTCACAAGGTAGCGGTGCGGCATCACGTGCTGCCACTGTGCTTTCCAAGCCAAAATGGAAGATTGAGCCGATAGTTGCAATTGTAGATCCAACCAAATGCAGAAATGTTGCAACTAAGTGTGGAATCTGCGCTGAACGGTGTCCATATGGTTCAATAAGAGTTGAAGAAAAAAAGCCTGCGGAAGTTATAACAGCTATGTGCCATGGTTGTGGAACTTGTGTGGCAGAATGCCCAGCTGATGCAATTACGCAGATGCATTTCACTGATGCGCAAGTAATGGCACAGATACGAGCGGCGCTTGAGGAGAATCCAGAGGAGAAAATTTTGGCTTTCCTTTGTAACTGGTGTAGCTATGCTGGTGCTGACCTTGCTGGCACAAGTAGATTCGAGTATCCGCCTACAATACGTCCTATAAGGGTTATGTGTTCTGGAAGGGTTGACCGTGACTTTGTTCTTGAAGCGTTGAGGCTTGGCGCTGGCATGGTTCTTGTTGGTGCGTGTCACTTGCCTTATGATTGTCATTATATCAGTGGGAATTGGAAGATGAAGGCGAGGATGGATGCTTTAGCGCCGATGTTGCATAAGCTTGGCTTAAGCCCTGAAAGATTCCGTGTTGAGTATGTTTCTGCTGCTGAAGGCGTGAAATTTGCAGAAGTAGTGCGGGAAATGACTGAGCAGATGTATGCTCTGGGCAAGGAAAAGATTAAGGCGGAAAATGCAAAACTGAAACCTGTTTTGGAGAATATGCTCAAGAGAAAAGAGAAAAAGTAGCTTTCAATGCATTTTCTTTTTGACTACGTAGTAAATTGCGCCTACTGCTAGTCCCACAATCCCTATCATCCATGCTTCTGGTGAAGCGAAAAGGATGAAAACTAAAAGTGCTATACATGTGATTGCGCCTAAAAATGGTATAAATTGTGGATAAATTCTTTTTTCAACCTTTAATCGTAAAGCCGAGATGTTTGCTAATCCGTAATAAAAGAGTAATGCGAAGGTGCTTATGGCTACGACTCGTGTTAAGTCTATGAGTAAAACAAGCAGTGCCATTAAAATGCCTAAAATCCATATTGAATAATATGGCGTGTCATATTTCGCATGTAGCCTGCTTAGAGCTTGAGGGATGTCTTTTCTTCTTGCCATTGCATATGTCATGCGTGAAACTCCCAATATTGATGTGAGTAGCACGCTTGCTGTTGCTATTAATCCGCCAGCAGTAATTATGTAGATGGCTGCTGGGTTTCCGGTTATGCTTATTGCTTCTGTTAGTGGGGAGTTCGAATTTGAAAGTTGTTTTGCACCTATTAGTCCAACAGCTATGATGCCTACAAGTATGTAAACTATTGTGGATATTATCAGCGAAAGCAGTATAGCCCTTGGAACGTTGCGTTTTGCATCTTTAACCTCTTCAGCAATCACGGCTACTCTTGCAAAGCCGCCGTAGGCAAAGAAAATGTAGCATGCGCCATAAAGTACTCCTACTTCAAAAGGTGCAAAGGGAATCAGATTTGACGGATTTGCGAATGTCAGACCAAGTATGATGAAGAATGTTAGAATGAGTAGTTTTGTGGCTACGAGAATGTTATTTATAAGAGCTGATTGGCGTACACCAAAGAAATTTAATGCAGTAAAAGTTAAGCAGAGAATTGCTGCTATGCAGTTAGCGGGTAGAATTGGATATAATACTGTGAAGTAGCGTGCAAAGCCTAATGAAACTGCTGCACCTGCAAAAGTATTGGATAATATCCACATCCAACCAGTTAAGAAGCCTGCAAATGGTGAGATGAGCTGATAGGCATATTCATAAATGCTCCCTTCTTTTGGTTGCCATGCTGTCAATTCGGCGAAGCTTAAGGCAGTAAACAACGAGATAACAGCGGCTATAAGCATGGAAATTACAAGCGCTGAACCTGCATAACCCGCAACGATACCAGTGACAACAAATATGCCAGCACCTATTATTGCGCCAACGCTTATGGCTGTAGCATCAAACAAGCCTAAACTTGGCTTAAACTGTGACTCTTCAGCATTTTCTTTGTTCATTTTGGCACCATTTCAAAAGCTGTTGTAAAGATTTCGCATTATTAAGTGTTAACGCATTAAAATTTTGTAACTTTTGCTTTCTGTTTTTGGCTGATTATATCCCTATAAATAAATGTGAAAATGCAGTCTGATTATTGCTTGCTTTTTGTTTTTCATTAAGCAAGTGTCAGAAAGAGTCTACAAAAAAGTTTTACAGTTTACACTAGGATGGATTTTTATGATTGTCTTCGATTTTCTCGATCTTCCCAGAACTCTCGAGTGCGCAGATACTGAATTTTGGCTTTTAGTAAGTCCATGTAAAACTCCTCCTCCTTTACATGCATTTTTCCGAGAATTCTGAAAGCTGTTTCTGGACCTACACCTCGAACTTCCAAGGCTATTATCGCCTTCTTGCCATAGCTTAATATCAAATCAGCTGTGCGTCTTGCGTGTGCTAAATTTTTAAGTTCCTCTTCGGCCAGTTCCTTGCTTTCTCTTCTCTTCTTTAAGACTTCCTGTAAGTGTTTTGCATCTTGACTTGGGTATAATAGGGCTAAAAGCCTTGAGCCGCATTTTTCGCATGTTGGCTGTTCTGAAAGAGTTTTGATTTTCTTCTCTGCAGTCCATTCGCCGCATTTCATGCACATTAGCAATATTGTTCTTGCTTCTATTGCCCGTTTCATCTTGTCAATATTGCTCAGCAAAACCCGCTCTGGAGCCATAAGCTCTGAAACATCAGCATATTTGGCAAGAATGTGATGCGCCAATGGCGTTGGCTTTTCAAAACGGTAAACAATGCTAACCTTCACTTTGCCATCTCTGATGTTGCACATGATTTCCTTAGCCTTTGTAACATCCACTTTCTCCACCATTGCCTCACGCAAAGTCTCATCATAAATTGGCGTGTCTCTAAACTGAGATGGCAACTGTCCTTGTCTCTCTGGACCCATCGCTTTGCCCCGTGGCAAAGCGCCGAAGCGTTCTGCAACAAACTTCATCTTATAAGAGAACGGGAATTTTGTCTCCAAATAATTTTCAAAAGCTTTCTCCACATCCTCATCACTTAAACCAAAAAGAATCTTGGGCATCTTTTCCAATTCTCGTTCCGCCAAATTATGCGATGTTTCAATTAGAATCCGATAGCCGTCATTCCACCAGCCAATTATAAGTTCCTTGTCTGAAAGTATCGAATCGAAAACGCCGCCTAAAGTGTGATTAACAATTTCGCCAAAACAAGCATGAATTATCAAGTATTTGTCAAAAACCTCAATCAGAACATGATTATGCGTGGGTAATGGTGCGTCTTCGTTTAGATGCTCTTCCACTTCCCTCACTGTTTCAAGCAATGCAACCTTATCCATGGCAAGCTTTTCTGCAAGTCTTTCTGTTGCAACTTCTCTTCCAGATTCCTTAAGCATTACACCAATTTTCTCTCTTATTCTGCCAGTTTCTTGAGCTAATTCAAACGGAACTGAAAGCATTTCCCCGTCCCACCCTGGAATTGCTGCCAATGGGTCTTCTGATGGCACAACGTAAACCGTACCCGTTTCCTCTTCAATTTGAACTATGCGCCAGACTCTACCCCTTACTATGAAATTTAAGCCTACACGAGCTCTTATCGCCATGAATTCGTCGCCCAATGTGCCAATTTTTCTATCGGAGATCACGTTTATTATTGGGTAGCGTCTCTCGTCTGGAATCATGGATAAATTCTCATAGTAATACCGCCTTGTTTTACGTGCTTTTCGCAAAATTTTTCCTTCTTCCCAGAATCTTAATTCATTCAAGCTTTCTAAAAAATATATCACATCCAAAAGCATGTCTTCTGTAAGATTCCGATATGGATAGGCTCTTTGCACGATAGTCAACATTTCCTTTAAGTCTACGGTTCCCTTATCCATAAGTATGCCAACGACTTGATGTGCCAAAACATCCAAAGCGGCTTCATGAATCAAAACTGGCTCGACCTTGTCGTTGTGGGCATTATTTACAGCCGCAATAGATTCAAGTGTGTCGTCTGGAAAAGCTGTTATGATGATGCCTTCTGAAAGCATGTCTAACCTGTGACCGCTGCGACCTACTCTCTGGATTAAGCTACTGACTTGTCTCGGCGAAAGATACTGGATAACTAAGTCTACGTTGCCTATGTCTATGCCTAGCTCCAAAGTGCTTGTGCAAATTATAGCCTTCAAAGCTCCATTCTTGAACTCGTCTTCTATTTGAACACGTTCTTCTTTCGACAATGAGCCATGATGCACGGCTATATCTATTCTGCCTAATTGGTTAAACTTGAAACCTAGCATTTCAGCTATTGTTCTGCTGTTCACGAAGATCAAGGTTGACTTGTGGCTGTCAACGAGCTCTGCTATGCGTCTTATTCTCGCTGCCCCCTCTGGTGTAGTTCCGGTTTTTCCAGCTATTTCATAATCAGTATCCGTTGGTGTAGGTGTTTCCACATGGTACTTGTAGCCCTTAGGCAATGATGCGTGAACAACTCTGATATTTCTGTTTGTTCCAGCAATAAATTTTGCAACCTCGTTTGGATTGCCTATAGTTGCAGATAAGCCTATTCTCTGAAACTCTTTTCCAACAACTTCAGCAAGACGCTCCAAGGCTATCGTCAATTGGGTTCCACGCTTGCTTGAGGCTAAATCATGCACCTCATCTACAACAACACACTCTACATGACTTAGATGTTGCCTTAAGCGTGAGCCTGGCAGAATTGCCTGAAGAGTCTCTGGCGTTGTAACAAGCATCTGCGGTGGAGAAATAGCCTGTTTCCTACGCAGTCTCAGTTCTGTATCACCATGCCTAACTTCTACTACAATGCCTAATCGAGAAGACCAAAAAGATAGGCGCTTCAGCAAATCTCTATTCAAAGCCCTTAAAGGCGTAATATAAACTATAGCTATTCCCTTTTTCCTTTCTTGCTGAATTAGCCTAGAGAATACGGGTAAAAGAACAGCCTCAGTTTTTCCAGTTCCGGTAGGCGCAATCAAAAGCACATTTTCTTGAGCCAAAACTGTTGGAATGGCCATAATTTGAGGCAATGTGGGCTTATTGAATCCCAGTTCTGCTAGAGCATTTTGGATAGGCTTGGCAAGTAAGCTGAAAACTTGATTGTTCAGTGTTTCATTGTTCATTTTTAGACATGCCAAAAACACTATACTGCTAAAGGAAGGTTTATCCTTTATCTAAACCCTCAATTGAAAAGAGAGTTTCAGGTTCACGTCTTCATTGTAAGGGATAAAAGCTTCCTCTTTAAACTTGCCCATCTCAAGCATGTGACTAAATACTTCTATCAACGGTTCTTTTCTTGAACAGAAAACCACTTCTTTCTGACTATTAGTCCAAACTGTTAATCCTCTGATTCTTCCTTTATGGATAATATGCAGGAGCAAATGGTCCTTTTCAATCTGTAAGAGACTAATTGCATTCGGTCCTTCCAAAGCAGTAAAAAGCGCATCTAACGCTTCGGCTGAATTAGCCTTTTTGAGCAATAATTCCTCGAAAAAGTGTGGAATAACTTCTGAGTCGATAAGTTCGACTTTTTCAGATTCAAAAGTGTGCATTTTATCCAGCTTCATCCTAATTTCCTTATAATTTATGACATTGCCATTATGGACCGAAATAACAGTTAAATCACTATAGCATTTTGCAACATAAGGCTGAGCAGTCTCCCTGAACCTTGCTGTTTTCATGAACTGTGGGCTAGGCATTCGCACATGTCCAACCAGAAAAGTTGCCTCATCAACTTTAACCAAATTAGACAAACTTCTAGCGGGAGAATCACTAATTTTTCCAACTTTTTCGAATACAAGGTTTCCATTATCCATTAAAACAGCCATACCAGCACCGTAGCCTCCAACAGGTTTTGTTTCATTTGGATATTGATGCACTTCAAGTTTCTCTAAAAGCCTAAAAACTTCAATCAATGAGGCACGTTTAGCCAATGCAAATCCAAATATGCCACACATTTTGTTTTCTCACTAATTTACTTTGAACAAGTGCATAAACGTAAATATTTTGGAAATGCCAACTGTTTAATTTGGACGATGAGGTAATCGAGGTACGTTGACGCTTTGCGGATGATTGCTTTTTCCGCTCCCGAGTCCAAAAATAAGATCACATCTAGGATTTTGCGAGTAAAGAAAAAGGAGGTAATTGTTCGCTACTTTTCTGACCCAGTGATGTATGCCCAGATACTCACTAGAAATACTGTTAGAACAGCACCTGCAAGTCCAGAGAGCAGGTATCTTGCATTAATGAATGCTGGTAAAAGTGCTGCAAGTGCTGGAATGACATACGTTGCTGCTAAGTCTGCGATGACTCCTGCCATGAATCCTAATAGCGCTACAAAGAGGAACACTTTTAATCTTTCACCCATTTTATTCACCTTTTGAGTAGAATTCAAATATAAGCTTCTTTTTAGTCTAACTTACATATTTTTGTCTATTATCTCAAAACCAGCAGCATACTCTTTTATTTAATGAATTAAAGCCTAAAACCTTTTTCACCTTCACATATAGCTCTACATATATACATACATGTTTTCAACATATTAACAATGCATAAAATTCTACAGTGCAACTTTTCTTTTCGGAGGTATGAATTTGTCTGAAAGGTTCTCTAGAAAATGGGAAAGTAGAAGACAGGAACAACCATTCACAGATCGTGTCAAGGAGGCTGTGAGACCACCAGGTCCACTGAAGCCACGGTTAGACTTTGCTATTAGACGCATTGAGCTTCAAACCCAAAAACTGGATCAAGCGACTGAAAGGTTCAGTCAGAGAGACAAAGCAATTTTTGCAAGGATTATCGATGCGTATTCTAAGCATGATACTGCCCGCGCAAATGTTTTCGCTAATGAATTGGCTGAGATTCGCAAGATGGAAAGACTCATTATGAATGCAAGACTTGCACTTGAACAAATCGTATTAAGATTACGAACCGTATCAGAACTTGGAGATGTAGTGTCCACGCTGGGACCTGCAGTAGGAGTATTAAGATCGGTCAGAACGGGACTTGCAAGCGTCTTTCCAGAAGCTGAAAATGAACTTGGAGAAATAGGCAATCTATTAAGCGGCATAATGATTGAAGCTGGACAAAGCTCAGGAATGAATATAAACTTTGACACCGTGAACGAGGATGCCCAGAAAATTCTTACAGAAGCGGCAACTGTTGCAGAACAAAGAATCAAAGAAAAGTTCCCAGAATTACCACCAGGGATTCCAGGAATCCCAACAAGCGCAGTAGGCGAAAAGGCGCCAACAGAAACCTCATAAATTGGAGAGGAAAAAGAATGTCACAAAATCCCAACCTTTTTCTTTCTGTTGGAAAGCAAGTTAAGGATGAATATGGACGTGGATTAGGTAAAATAGCGTCTTTTGCACTAACACCGAGCGGAAAATTCGACGCTGTCTTTATAGAGCAAGGTGACGGGAAATTCCTAAAATATCCTGCGGAAAATTTGAAACTTGACGGTGCGGATGTCACCTTGATTTCTAAAATTAAATCGCAGACAAGCGTCTATTGTGATCAAATTCCTCTTATATGGCGTAAAGACCAAGCACTCAAAGAATTGTCTGAACAGAAAAAAATCTCACAAGAACTTTATAGTGAACTGCACAGCAGTTTTGATGGAGCATTAAATCAACTGAAAAGTGAGGCTCAAACTCTTTTAGACGATATAGATAAAGAGATTGTTCGATGCAATAATGAGATAAAAGATTTGAACTATGCGCTGGTACATCTTGAAATTGAACATGAAATAGGAAAAATTGATGAGCAATCTTATCAGGCTGCCTTCACGATAATACAGGAAAACATCAAGCGGGTAAATTTAGAGAAAACCGATTTGGAACTTACTAGAAACAAGCTCTCTAACATTCTTTTGGACGAACTGCAAAAACCGTCAAAAACAGAGAAAAAGCTAGAAAAAGCAGCAGAAGAAACCTCTATAGTTTCTAATGCCTCTGAACTTCCAGAACCCCCTGTAATAGTTTATGTTAAGGAAATCGGAAGAACAGGCGCATAGTTTGCTAGGTAGCGGGCGGAGGGAAAAGCTATCAGAGGATTTATTCATTCTGACCCTCCACTCCGTGAAGTTGTGGTTCAGTCAATGCAAACATTAAGAATACAGCGTAACAAGCTTGAACAGGCAACTTTTAGGCTTAAAGAAAGGGATAAAATTCTTTTTCAATCATGCATAAATGCTCTCAATAACAAGAATAAAGAAAGAGCTGCTATCTGTGCAAATGAAATGGCAGAGGTTCGTAAATTAATAAAATTTCTCTACAATATAGAGCTTGCAATTGAACGTGTACTTCTCAGACTTGAGACAATAAAAGAATTAAATGACATAGTTTTCGACCTTAAACCAGCACTTAAACTTCTCCAAAATGTTTCACAACAATTATTCGAGGTTTTACCTGATGTTTCCTCAGAACTTAACAAGGTTAACGAAGCGATAAGCGAAACACTTCATTCAACAAAGATAACTGCAGACGAATCAATAATACCTGTTGGTAAAAAGACACCAGAAGGAGAAGAAATAATCAATGAAGTTTCAAGCTTCCTTGAACAAAAAATCTCTGAAAAGCTCCCTGAACCGCCCGCCACTTTAGAGGTTCCTGAAGCTGAAAAAACCACTTTAAAAGAGATGATTGCTTTGGCAGCCAACTGTTCCCAATCAATAGGTTCAGAAGCAGTTGAAGAATCTGGTAAGGACCCTTCGCAAACCCTCTTTTCCTTTAAAAAAGCTGAAATTCAAGAAATCTCCCTAATGATTGAAAAACCATCATTAGAAGACGTTCTCCTTGAATATGTTAAGAAAAGTAATGGAGAAATAGATGTAGAACGTTGTTCTGCGGATTTGAAAATTTCGTATGAGGAAATTGAAAAAGCTCTCAGAAGTTTAGGGGCTAAAGGAAAAATAAAAATTGAATTAAAAACTGAAGGATAGGAGATTAAGATTATGAGTGCTTCTCAAGAGCTTGAAAAGGCTGCTACAAATCATGCATTAGAGGCTGTTCGTCTAGATAAGCAAGGTTCTAAAGGCATGGCAATAATGATGTATCAGAAAGCCATTGAAAGTCTTTTGAAGCTTGTGCAGTTATATCCAGAATACAGTCTAAACAAGGTTTACATACAGAGAGCAATCGCTTATCAAGAAAGAATTAAGGCATTACAGGGTGCAGTGGCACCGGTTGAGCAGCGAAACGAGGCTAAAGATGCTGAAGGGGCCAAAGGCACTGAGGGTGGAAGATCAAGCTACGAAGAATTAGTACTAACTGAGAAGCCTAATGTAAAATGGGAAGAAGTTGTAGGACTTGAAAGTGCAAAAAAAGCAGTGAAAGAAGCTATAGTGTATCCAGTTCAAAGGCCAGATCTATTTCCTTTGGGTTGGCCAAGAGGAATACTCCTATTCGGGCCTCCTGGTTGTGGGAAAACTTTGTTAGCGGCTGCTGTTGCCACCGAGATAGATGCCACTTTCATTTCTATTGATGCTGCGTCAATAATGTCTAAGTGGCTTGGAGAGGCTGAACAAAATGTTGCTAAACTTTTTAATTCAGCTAGAAAATCAGCCACCGATGGAAAGCCCGCCATAATTTTCATTGATGAATTAGATTCTCTTATGGGAAAGCATTCAAATGAAGTTGGCGGAGAAGTTCGTGTCAGAAATCAATATTTGAAAGAGATGGATGGCATCATAGATAAAGGAAAAAATCTTCACGTCTATGTCATCGGCGCAACCAACAAGCCTTGGGATCTAGATTGGGCTTTCATCAGAAGATTCCAAAAGAGGATTCTAGTGCCTCTTCCTGACCATCACACTCGATTAATGATGTTTAAACTATATACAAGCCATCTGCGACTTGCCACAGATGTGGATTTGCATGAGTTAGCCAGATTGTCTGAAGGATTTTCTGGAAGCGATATAAGAGATGTTTGCCAATCTGCACAGCTTAAGCTCATAGGTGAATTCTTCGAGTCTGGCAAGGCGAATGATAAGATGGCGAAACCAAGGTCTCTAACAATGGACGATTTTAGACAAATACTTGAGGAACGCAAACCAAGTGTTTCACTTGATATGCTGTCACTATATAACCGATGGTTTGAAGCCTTTAAAGCTCTTTAGACGGAGGTAAAATGCTAAGAACTAAAATTTCGGGTGGAAAGGTTTGGAGAAAAACATTCATTTTTTAGAGGCTCTCCTTTCTCCCCTCTCAAACAAAATCTCCAAACCCCACAACCCAACACTTAACCTTTAAAAACTTTTTCAACAATATCCGCAATTTTTTCTGGGTTTTTCAAAACATCCACATAGTGAACTTTCAAATTCAATTTTTCAGTCGAATATGGTCCAGTGAAAGCCAAAATGGGATTAAACAATTTTAAAGCTTCGGATACCTCTTCTTGAGATTTTACAACTACAATTTTCGGTATAGTCTTCTCTTTGCCTACAAGTTCTCGAAATCCTTCAAGAAAAACTATGTCATTCATCTCGCATTTTTTCAGAATCATTTTCAATGAGAAATCTCCTTCATTAACTTTCTCTATTGTGGCTATTTCGCTTGATGCCACGGCCACTATCGTTGTGGCTCCAGATTGTGCAAATCTCCACGTATCCTTTCCTTTTGTATCAATCGTGAAATTTGGCTCTGGAACATGTTTAACAGCGGCAATTCTATAACCTCTTCTAGTCAATACACTAGTTAGGATTTCTATTGTTGTCGTTTTTCCAGAGCTTTTGCTTCCGACGATCGCAACAATCTTTGTCTTCATTTCCGAGTCACCTTATTGCATCATTTCATTTCTTGCATGAAAATCTTCTTCAATGTTCCTCTGTTTACATTCAGTTTTTGTGAAAGGTCTTTAACCCATTTTATGTAAACCCTAAAAAGATTCTGAAGTATTTCCGCTTTTTCCTTCTCAGACAACTCCTTTTCTTCTGCAAGCAATAATGCAAACCATCTGCCCACGTCGGAAAGCTGATATGCTTTAACCCAGACAATTCTTCCAGCCTTTTTGCTTTTTTCCATGTCTTCTCTCAAAACACCTAGTTTTGTTAGAGACTTCAAGTTTTGAATAATTGTTTTGTTTGAATAGGAAAGGTGTTTCACAAGGTCTTTCTGGTAAATTTTGTTTGAGATGCCTTGGCTTAATGAAAATTTCAGAATGGCTACTGCAGCTTTTGAGCCGAAAATTGCCCCTAATATTTTGGTTTTCTCTTCTGATGGTAGAAACACTACATAGGGATGTAAATTTTCGTTCAAATACGCTTCCACAACAGTCTGCTCTATAAGAGATTTGCTTTAAGTTTTGTGGCGTAGGCAATAGATTTTTTAACGTTTTAATCGCATTCTTATCAAGAGGGCTTCAAACGGTTCTAAAAAACTGGTTTCCCACAGATGGCGACACTTTCGTAACACAAGATGGCTTTGTCTTTAATGTTTTTGGATATGAACATCCACCCAATCGAGTTTTTGCTTTTCTTAAATATGTTCCAGCCAAGTTCAAAAGACTCTTCAATATTCACTTTCTAGAAAGAACATGGAAATATGACGATATTGAACTTTTTCGTGCTGAAAAACTGTACACTGCTGAGAACTATCAAGTTTTCCTTGAAACTTTTCGGAAAAACTTTCCTGATTACGTGTATTTTTGCCCTTATAGAATGAAAAATGTAATTAGTGCGCCTTTAGCTTCAGTCAGAAGAGTTTATGTTCCAAAAGATTGCTTAAAGCTTCTAATCAATCTTGAACGTAAGGATGATTTGCAGAAAATTACTTTAGATTTTATAGACTTTCTGTCAAAGGAATCTTGTATTAACATGGAAGATTTTGGTGTGCACGGCTCCGTAGCTTTGAATATGCACACAGCTAAATCAGACATAGACATCGTTGTATATGGTTCAGGAAACTTTCGCAGATTAGAATCAACAATCCGCAAACTTGTTGAAGATGGAAGGTTATGCTACGTTTTTAACAATCGTTTGGACGCAGCCAGAAGATTCAAAGGGCGCTACATGAACAGGATTTTCATGTACAATGCAATTCGTAAACTAGAAGAGATTCACTCAAAATACGGTGTTTTCAAGTATAAGCCAATAGTACCAGTCAAATTCCAATGCACAGTTAACAATGATAACGAAGCAATGTTTCGCCCTGCCATCTACAAAATTGAAAATTACAAACCAGATGATTCGGCTTCTAAGCTTTCTCTAGATAAAATTCCAGAGCTTGTCGTTTCAATGATAGGGTGCTACAGAAACATCGCCAAAGCAGGTGACAAGATTAGAGTTTCTGGCACGCTTGAAGAAGTTGAAAATATTGAAACGAGCGAAATTTATTACCAAACAGTTGTTGGAACTGGCGTTAGTGAGGAAGAGTATATTTGTCTTCTTTAAGACTTAGAGACCGCGATGCAGTCATAACCAGTGAAGGTTTAATTTTTCGTGTTTTCGGTTATTCGCATCCTGCCAATGCATACATTTGTGATGTTGAATATGCACCAGCAAATATTTTCAAATCAGAAAATCCGAAAGCATTCAGAAGTATTGGACGCAGTGTCTTTTACAAGTTTTATGAGGATGAAGGTTGGAAATTTATAAAAGACATTTTTCCACAATACATTATCTTTCATGAAATCCTTGACAGAAATGTTGTAGGCGTTAAAGTTGATAACATCGCAAAAATACGAAAACCTAATGAAATGCTTGGAAGGCTAATTAAGAAAAGTGCGTCTGATGAGCTTCTTGCGGCTTTGCGAAAAGTCTTGGAAACAGTGACTGGGCATGCTGGTTTGTCGATGGTTGATTTTGGTGTGTTTGGCTCTATGCTTCATTGTTTTTATCATCCAAAATTCTCTGACATAGATCTAACTATCTATGGTAGCAAAAACAGTGCAAAGTTGCGTGAGTCACTACAAGAAATGTATAGTGATGCGCACTCATCTTTTCGGAACGAGTTTGAAAATGCCAAATCAATTGAAGGAAAACAATGGCGATTCAAAAATTACAGTCCCAGCGAGTTTGTGTGGCATCAGCAGCGAAAAATGATTTATGCATTGTATAATGATAAGCAAAACAGAAGAATAATCAAGACAGAGTTTGAGCCGGTGAAAGATTGGAAAGAAATCAAACATGAGAATTTTGCCGAAACAAAGATTGTGCAAAAGGGTTGGGTCAAAATGTTTGCATGCATAAGTGAAGATAAGGATGCACCTTTTATTCCTTCAGTTTACTCTATTCAACCCATTGAGGTTTTGAGTGGAGCAGGTGAAGCTGAAGAAGCTGTTCGCGTTGTTTCTTACATGGAAGAGTTTCGGTTGCAAGTGCAAAAAGGTGAGAAGGTTTACATTGAAGGGAACTTGGAGGAAGTTAGAACTCAAAAGGGCAGTTTTCATCAAATAACCTTAACATATTGCCCAAAGTATTATGAGCAAGTTTTGAAGGTTGCATCAAGCTAATATCATGTAGTCTGACGGTTTATTTCCAAGAAGAAGCCTAAAGTATTCTCTTTTCAGCTTGTCGCTGCTAACTTTTTCAACTTTGCCTTGTGCGATTATTGCTTCATTGTTTCTGGCTTGTTCACAGAATCTTCCACGGAAAGAAACAATTTCCTCAATGGGAAAGTGGATCCCATCAAGAATTTCTAAATCTTTTATTTTGTAAGCGCATGGCGTGAAAATGGCTTCAGTATCATCCTCCACGATAGCCTTAACCCTTGCATACCCCACATTCTTGTATTGGATTTCTCCGTATTTTTCATCAATTTCATTCCAGTCCTTCACAAAACGAATGAAATAGTCTCTGTTCCTAAATTTGCCCTGCAAAACTTTTCTAGATTCAGCCCTTACGAAGTCTTCAAAGCTCATGATTGTATCTTTGGAGCGAAAAGCAAACAGAACTTTCAAGTCTTCTCGCGTGTAAGGTCTGAAAGGCTCATCTGCATCTTCTAATAGGCTTTCCAATGCTGAATAGGCTCTTAAACAGTTTTTTGAGCCGTAAACAATTGGGTCAATATCAGAGTCTAACTTGTGCAGCTTAACAAGAATCGAGCCAGACAATCCCATTTTATTCCATGGCATATTTGAATAGGCTTTCAAAAGTTTAAGAAGCCCTAAAGCATCTTTCTCCAGAAAATCAAGTTTCTTGTTATGTCTAAGCTCTTTTAAGCGATTATTTGGCTGATAATACTGCTTCACGCTTTCAATTGGCACTTCGCAAAACTTCTCATCAAAAACTGAATCATAAACCACGTAATGTGGAAAGTGTCGCTCAAGAAATTTGAATCTTTTAGAAATATTGTAAATCTTCTTATAAGCAACATCTTGTTTGCGGTCGCCACCAGGGTCGGGAATGAAGCGTGGAAAAGCTATGATTTTATTTGGTGGGTGAACTAAACCTTTAACGTCAAAGAGGATTCCATTTGAATCTTTGATAATGTCTCCTTCGATGGGCCTATTTTTTTGGTTGGGCATCAATATTCAAGCTTATAGTTTTCTAGCTAATAGATTTGCTTTTCTTAATGCAAGAACTAAGCCGACTCCGATTATTGTTGCAACTACCGTGAATAGCATTCGCTCAATCGCAGAGACTGGTATCATATACATGAAAAGTGAAGGTATATCTGGTAAACCAAGAGGTTTCAAGAAATACTCCTCTACGACAGAAAGCGGGATGAATATGTCGATAACGCTTATGAAAATCAGGTTTCCTAACATATGGTCTGCTATTATCCCACAGTAAGTTGCAACAGAAATTGCTAAGGCAAAGGAGCTTTTGCCCAATCCAAGCAAACTGTAGATGATTATGATGCCTCCAATTAAAAACGTTGGCAATGATAAATAGGGAAGAATCCAAAAATCAGTTGAATATGGTCTTGTAAACATGTAAGCTACAACCAAGATTATTATCCCTATAAGAAGAAGATATGGTTTCACTTGCCAACTAGTTGTGTCAATTTTTTCTTCTTTGAATTTTTTCGCTGTCCAATCTCTTGTAGCAAGTATGAGAATCAATCCTCCTATGTGGAGAACTGGGTAAAATGAAGCTTTTTGCCCAATTCCAGTGAAATACCACCCTAGAATCAACAAACCCAGGATTGCTAGAGCCATCATCCATCCTTTTATTTTTCCATCGTTGTTTCCAAGATTTTTCTGCGTAAGGAATCCGGCAACTAATGCAGAAACTGCTGGGGCAAATGAAGTAAGAATGTCAAATGGGCTTCCTGCAGTTATTAATCCTCCAATTAGTGCAGCTAGAAAACCAAGATATGGACCAATAATCAATCCATAAAGAGGTGCAATAGCAGCATCAAATTTGATGTTTGCACTGGGCACTCCTACTATTGGGATTCCTGGCAAAATTTTGATCAATATTGCTGAAAATGCTGCGAAAATTGCCATGAAAGCAACATCCTGTGCTGATAATTTAATTTTCATGATTTCACCTTGTAATCTTGTTCATTACTGTGTAATTTTTTACACAACGCTAATAAAACTTTCTATATTATAATATTCTGGGACCACAATTGCAGCATAAACCAGATGATAAAGCGAAACATATTGCAAAATGCCTCGAATTAGCTATTCTCTTCGAAGTTAGTGCTGACAAGCCCGGCAATGTGAATTTGATAACTGGCTTTGAAGGGACGCGCTATGAGCATTTTCTTGCTTCAGCTATTGCTACGGCGCCGTTCTTTGAAGTGGCAGCAGAAAAAGGGGTTGCTGTCTCTCAGGGAGAAATTCGAATTGCTGATATTGGGTTAGGTCAAATCATACTGGATTGCGTAAAAAGTATTAATGTTTGGCAGAAGGGTGGCAATACGCTGCTTGGCACTGTGATTTTGCTTTCGCCTATTGCTGCAGCTGCAGGAATGACCTCCATTATGAGAGGAAATATCTTTGAAATTAATGAGTTAAGGAAGAATCTGCAGAATGTCATAGAGTCAACAACTTCAGAGGATGCTGTGAATGTTTATGAAGCGATTAAAATTGCTAATCCTAGTGGACTTAATAAGGCTCCCGAATTGGACGTTAATAACCAAAATTCAGTGAGCAGGATACTTGAAGAAAATATTTCTTTATATAAGGTCTTCAAAATAGCCGCAGAATATGACAATGTATGTTCAGAATGGGTTAACAATTACCCAATAACCTTCAATATTGCTTATCCCTATTTAGCTGAACAAATCAATAAGTACGAAAGTTTGAACGCAGCAATAATACGCACTTTTTTGAAAGTTTTATCCGAGTTTCCAGACAGTTTCATAGCGAGAAAAGTTGGTGTCGGCAAGGCTAAACAGGTCTCTGTGAGAGCTCGAGAAATTCTGGGGCTAGAGCAGCATGATGTTTTAGCAGCCAAAGAAATGCTTAAGAAATTTGATTTAGAGCTTAGGCAATCTGATAGTCTTTTGAATCCTGGAACAACAGCCGATATCATCGCTGCTGCGCTTGGCTTACTTGTTCTTCGCGGTTATAGACCTTAACTTTATTTTTCAACCCATCTTTTGTATAGGAGAACCCCGATCACATATAGGATTATTGCTGAAAAAGTTAAAGTTGCTATGGGAAGAAGAATGTCGTTTAATGTGGCGTTGCGAACCATTATGTCTCTTATTGCTTGAGCTGCATAAGTCATTGGAATAACCTTGCTAACCTGTTGAAGATATGTTGGAAGATACTCTATTGGGAAATACATGCCAATGAAAAATTGAAGCACTATGCCTATAGTTGTGGCAGCATTCGATGCTTCCTGTGGGGCTCTGCCAATGCACGATATTATTAAGCCTAAAGCGATTCCGTTCATTGAACCAAGAAACATTATTGGAACAAGCAATGATACGTCCCAGTTTAAACTTGGAGTAAGTAATGTTACAGCCATAACTGCCATGATCAGAATTGAAATGGCCGTTTGAAACAATGCAGCCAAAGTCTTACCAAAAAGCATACTTATCGGGTGAATAGGTGAAGCCCTAATTTTCTTTAATGTTCCTTTTTCTCTCTCGTAAACAATCGCTCCAGTGGATACAACCATACTTGAAAATAAAAGCGGATAACAAAGCATGCCTGGAACAATATTCTCTTTATAACCTATTTCTTGTCCCACAAACGATATTTCCTCATTTACCTCTATCGGGTCAGTGTAGCCTGGAATCACTGTTTTATAATACTGTGTGAAGAAGGTTTTAATTCCATTACTAACCAATCGTGCAACATCGGGATTAGTTCCATCCACGACAAGTGAAATGTTTGCATGTCCACTAATGAAATCTGTGGTGAAGTTTTGGGGGATAATCACGACTCCTCGGACATTACTTACATTCAATTCCCTTAATGCTTCAACTCTATTTGTGAAAGTTTTAACGACTAAAAATCCTGTATTGTTAAGCCCAGATATCATGTTGTTAGTTATCGGTGTTTCATTATCTTCGTTTACGATCCCAATATTTGCGTTGAATGGTATGTCTCTACCGAAGATTGCTGTGAATAGGAGCATTATTAAAATTGGAAAAGCAATGGTCCAGAAGATTGTCCCTTTCTCTCTGAAGAAGGTTTTAATATCTTTTACAGCAATGCCCATTATTGGGTTCATCTCTTTCACTCCTCCACATTAAGCCTTTTACCGCTTAACTTCATGAAAACATCTTCCAATGTTGGTTCAACAATCTCGATCCTATCCGTGTAAACTCCATGCGAGACCAGTTTTTCTGATATTTCACTCATCATTTTCCATGGATTTTTAGCCAAGACTTGAATTTCATCGTCTATAACTGTGCATGCATGTTTATCAAGAATTTTAATCGCTTCGTCCAACTGAGACTCTTTGACTTTTATGTGTAGTGTTGGTTCTCCTCCTATAGTCTTTTTTAAAATGTGAGGTTTGTCGAGTGCAGCAATTTTTCCCCTTTCCATTATTGCGACTCTATCGCAGATTTCATCTGCCTCATACATGTCATGAGTTGAAAGAAGAATTGTTTTTCCATAATGTTTAAGGTTCTTGATTAATTCCCAGAATTCCCTTTTGATTGTCGGGTCAAAACCAACAGTAGGCTCATCCAAAATTACAATTGGCGGATCATGAATAATCGACGCGGCAAGATTTGCACGCCTTTTCATTCCGCCTGACAATTGCTCAACTCTTCTGTCCAGAAAATCGCCAACACCTAAAACTTTTGATGAAAATTCTACTCTTTCCTTAAATTTTTTTGAGCTAAGCCTATAAAGAGATGCGGAAAAAGCAAAATTTTCCCTAACGCTTAACAAGTCATAAAGCAACGTTTCTTGTGGGCAGAATCCGATGAAACCACGAATTTTGTATGCATCCTTAACCAAATCATATCTTTGAACTGTCACCTTTCCAGAGTCAAATCGTCTCAAACCACAAATTATCTCCATCAAAGTTGTTTTTCCAGCGCCGTTGGGACCTAAAAGCCCGAAAATTTCTCCTTCCTCAACATTGAAAGAGACTCCATCAACTGCTTTGACTTCCCCGTAGTGTTTCACTAGATTCTCAACTTCGATAATCATTTTATCACCAAGTGCTTAATAGTTTGAATTTTATTCGAGGGCACAAATGCAATAAAAACTTTAACTTAAAAATGTTTTTAACCAGAATGGGAAATCGATTAAGTTAAATCCGAGTTATTTTTAATATAACGTATATTTAAGATGAAGGAGAATGCAAAACTGAAGGTTACATTGGTCACTGGAAGAACAATAGATCAGGGCGTAGGGAAAGAGCGTGGAAAAGCCTCAAAAGAATATGCAGAAAGTGTTTCTGTATGCTACTTAGACCCAGATGACTTGAGGAGACTTGGAATAAAAGAGAACACAAACGTACTTGTATCCACCGAACATGGCACTATTGTTGTCAAAGCGTTAAAATCATTAAGAGCGCCGCATCCCAATATAATTTTCATCCCATATGGACCTTGGGCAAACGCTGTAGCTGATCCTGAAACAAATAGTATTGGAATGCCGTCTTTTAAGGGAATCCCAGCTGAAATTGAACCTGCAGCAGATAAGCTTGTACTAAGCTTAAAAGAGCTTCTTAAAACACAATTTGGGGGGAGATTAACATCACAATAGTTAAAGCTGTAACGTGTCCTGTCTGTGGGAGCCTCTGCGACGACATCGAATTAACGGTTAAAGATGGAAGAATTGTGAAAGTTAAAAACGGCTGCGCTATGTGTGAATCAAAGTTTTCAGGCTATAACGACGAGCACAGAGTTTTAAAACCTCTCATCAGAAAGAATGGAAATCTTGTTAAGGCTTCAATGAAAGAAGCAGTAGAAAAGGCTGCCAAAATTCTCGCTGAAGCTAATTACCCAATACTGTATGGCTGGAGTTCAACAAGTTGCGAAGCAACACGCGTCGGTCTTGAATTGACAGAAGAGGTTGGAGGAGTAATAGATAACACAGCAGTGGTATGTCATGGGCCATCACTTTTAAGTGTTCAAGAATTAGGGATCCCCTCCTGTACTCTGGGGCAAATTAGGCACAGGGCTGACCTCATTATTTATTGGGGAAGCGACCCTTGGAGCGCCCATCCACGGCACATTGAAAGATACACAGCCTTTTCAGATGGAAGATTTGAAAGGAGTATGTGGAGAGGTTACTTAAACAAAGTAAAAGCCCTAATAGGGCGAAAGAAAGTTGAAAGCGCTTTGAGACGACTATCACTCAAAAAAGAGACCGAAGGTTCTTCCGCTTCAAAAAGTAAGGTTTGTCCAACAATTTCCAAAGTTGGGAGAAAATTGATAGTTATCGATGTCAGAAGGACAAA
>CAZAXN010000042.1:0-9252 GCA_964489195.1 uncultured Candidatus Bathyarchaeia archaeon | reverse complement strand
GTTTTTTTCAGCGTTTTTACTTTCATATCTTCGGTTTCCCTTCATACTATAGAATCGCTTTTCCATAATCTATTGTGATTTTGCGCTTTTCAATTTTTCCACATCTTGGACAATGCATGCCCTGCCGTTTTAATTCTAACGTGTAGCCACAGTTCGAACAAGAGGCATAAAGAACGCCTAGATTTTTGTCTTTAGTAGAAAGATGATAGACTTGGTTTTTTTCACTAATCACTTTTGCCCGTACAATGTCACCTGACTTGCAAACATCATACATTGATTCAACATAACTCATTTGCACATCAGAAACATGCAGAATTCCTGTGAAAACCCCCGAAACTGGTTTATCGTCTACTTTAAAAATTCGCACGCTTGCTGTATCAGTCTGAATATTGGAAACTTGACCCAGAACGGTGCTTCCAACTTTAGGAACCTTTGCTTCACGAATCAGAGGATAAACTGAAACCCGCTTATTCAAAAGATCAAATAAAACTTGTCCAACAACCCCAGAATAAATAACTCCTTCCTTAACATACGTTCCAGTATTGGGGGTAAACTCTTCAATAACGCCTAAACGTTCGCCTGGTAACACAAATTGGCTACTTTTCCGTTCAGAACCTTCAGATGATGATGAACTCATGGGGATTCCCTTTTTTGTACTATGCCACATCGCAAACATTGGCTTGATGAAGCATCAGTACTTTAGTAAACCCCTCAATAAACCTTTTTGTTTGCTAACCGACTAATACAGTCTCTCGCTTTTTTATGATGAATAAATCAACTATAAATTCGTGTTTTCGCTTTCTGTGAAAGCTAAACATATATGGAATCGTCATAATCATCGGAAAAACAACTTTAATTTTTCCACCATGCTCTTCGATAAATTTTTTCAGAAAAGGATCAGGAACAACTCCAACACCCGGTTGATGTGACTTTATTTTTTTTTTTTTTGTAAAATTCTTATCCTCTCTTGGATGTTTGTGAAGTGAATAGACGACCGTACCAGATTCTAAGGCTTTTTCAAGAAACCTTCGGTCAGCTCTTCGGTTTTGCACACCAAAAGGTGGATTCTGTAAGACTGTATCAAAATCTCCGTGAACAGCATCTATGTCCCCGGCAATCCATCCAACTTTATTTTTCAGACCCATCTTTGCGGAATTCCAGGAGGCTAGTTTTACCGCATCTTTATCAATGTCAATACCTACGACTTGTTTTGCACCTAAGAAGGCTGCTCCAAGAGAAAGTCTTCCAGTGCCACACCCTAAATCTAAAACATTCTTATCAATAATGTCATTGTTTGTGTAAGCTGCTATGTGAAGAATTGTTGCGGCAACATTTGTTGGAATAGTGTATTGCTCGAGACTTGATTTAGGAGACGGGGGCGGTTTAATCTGTGAAAGCAACATTTCCAATTCTAATTTTCGAATAAGCCTTTTCTGCATAATTCTTCCCAAGACAACTCTTCAACAATAACTGAAGCCTCATTAACCGTCAACACAGGCTTTTGAAATTTCATAGCATCATCAAGAGATATTCTTGGACAGGCAGTATTAACGTAAGCCTCAACTGTCGGAAATTCCATGAGCACTTCTGGAGTAATCTCCTTAATAGCAAAAAGATACGCGGTTTTTTCATGTTCTTCAAGTTTCCGTTTCACACTTAAAGCTTCTTCAAGTCTCTTCTGTCCGGGTTTTAATCCAATTAACACTGCAAAGTTCTTAGCTTTGGCAGCTGCTTCTATACTAGCCCATCTTTGTTTAATGACTTTCTCGGTCTCTTTATCCACTAAATATGCCCTTCTCTCGTATGGATCAGCAACAATTGTAGGCTTAAAAGTTGAAAGAGCAACACCGAGTGCATGAAACCGTCCACCACCAATGAATAGGAAAGCTTCAACATCTTTTGCTATGGATTTTGCATTGCTATAGTCACACCCAAGTACTTGTCCAGCATAATTCAGGCGCCCAGAATCGCCGATAACAACAGCTTTCCCAGCGTGAAGTAAAGTTTCTCGAATATTATCGAGAGTTTGTATGTGCTGAACCGTGGTGGTTAAACCTATTTTTTGCCAATTCTCAATCATGGGTAAGGCTTCATTCACTGCTTCTTTTACATTTACAGTGGATCTTGCTTCCACATAGATTGTTGGAACCCGCTCATACTTCAGCAGTTTTGAATGGCCATAATGAATTATTAGGTCTACACCTAAACTTTCAGCATCAGCAGTTGCTAAATCACATGCACCATAGCAGGGATCTGCAGAAACAATGGACAAAGCACCAAGTTTTTCGACAATTTTAGCTATACGTGGGGCTTCAGGTTTCAAGCCTTCTGGAATCTGAATTAAAACACTTTTTGCTTGCAGTTTAAGGATTTCCCGTTTCACTCTCTCTTCTTCAAGATCATACTGCCTCAAGCCATCACGACCAAAAAATCAAAAAACCGAAAATATTTATGAAAAAAGAAGGCATTTGCATGCTATTCAGATATGCCACTCCAACGAGGCATCCATTCCCAATCTTCTTTAGGCTTGCAGATAGGACGATTTGAAACTCTTTCCCGTTGCTCAGCGAGCTGCTCCAGAATCATCTTCTGTTCTATACTTGCTACAAGTTTTTTGGTGGCAACCACAGCGTCATTGTTTACGGATATGCTGTCGATCCCAGCTCTCACAAGGAATTCTGCAAAATCCGGTAGGTTTGATGGACCTTCTCCACAAATGGAGATTGTGCATCCGTTTTCATGAGCCACTTTGATTAAATGTGCAATTATTCTTTTTACTGCGGGATCCCTTTCGTCAAAATATCCCATTTGCCCTAAACGTTCAGAGTCTCTGTCAATCATAAGTATGCCTTGAGTCATATCATTTGAACCTATAGAAAAACCGTCACACAGTTTTGAAAATTCATCGGCAAGTATAGCAATAGAAGGCGTTTCAGCCATAAACCAGACTTTAAAGTCTCTTGACCTCTCCAAGCCTTCTTCCCGCATAATTTCAAGACACTTCTTTGCTTCCCACACAGTTCGCACCACTGGAAGCATTATCCACACGTTTTTAAGCCCCCATTCTTCACGGCATTTTCTAATGGCATGACATTCAAGCCTAAAGGCTTTCTCATACCATGAGCTTATGTAACGGCTGCAACCCCTCCAGCCAAGCATTGGGTTAGCCTCGACAATCTCGTATTTTTCACCGCCTTTCAGTTCTCTATACTCGTTGGTTTTGAAATCGCTGAAACGGACAACAACTGGGCGTGGTTGTATAGCCCTTGCAACAGTTGCTATTCCCTCCGCCAGCTTATCCACGAATTTTTGAGATTGCCCAGTTTCCACCAGATATAAGGGGTGTTCTCCGATGTAGCTGGCTAAAATGAACTCAATACGCATAAGTCCTATGCCCTCAAAGGGCAAATCCTTGTATTCCTCTATTTTTTCTGGAACACCCAGATTCATGTATATTTTTGTTGCCGTAACTGGAACTGGCTGAACAGCGGCTCCAGTGACTGCGACTCGAGGTGAAGATGCACCTGTTGAAGAAGAGAGTTGCTCTGTCAATGCGGGCATTACACCTTCATAGACAACGCCGCTTCTAGCGTCAACAGTGTATTCTTTGCCGCTAACCATAAGTTTGGTGGCGCTTTCTGTTCCTACAACACATGGAATGCCAAGTTCGCGGCTTACGATTGCCGCATGACATGTGACGCCACCTTTATCTGTCACTATGGCACCTGCAAGCTTCATAAAAGGCACATAATCAGGGTTGGTCATGTCAGTGACAAGAATATCTCCTTTTTTCATTACTTTGCCAGCTTCCTCAGGGTTCATCACAACTTTTGCCACACCAATGCCGAAACCTCGTTTTCCAGCGGCAATACCCCTAACAATAACCTTTAGCATCCCAGTTGACTTCATCCCTTCAGCTTCAACCTTCGGCGCTTGAGCAAGTTTTGTGCTCCAAACTGTTTCAGGTCGAGATTGAACTATGAAAACATTAGTTGGAAAAGATATATCACCATCGATTGCCCATTCAATATCCTGTGCTTTTCCATAATGCTGCTCAATACGTTTAGCCAATTCCGCAAGTTGCATTATTTCTTCATCGCTTAGGCAAGGCTGTTCTTGTTTTTCTGCAGGCACTTCAGCGTGAATTGTTTTGCCAGTTTTCGGGTCTCGAATATACTGTACTGTTTTTTTAGCTATATTCCTTTCAATTATTTTTAGTGTATTCTTGTCAACAACAAAATCATCAGGAGTTACTGCACCAGAAACAACTGCTTCGCCTAAGCCATAGTTACCTTCAATAACGATTTGGGTAGTATCTCCAGTTACAGGGTTTAAGGTGAATATGACACCTGCAGCCTTAGAATTCACCATTTTTTGGACACCAACGCTTATGAATACTTTCTCGTGCGCAAAGCCTTTTTCTGTGCGATAAAAGATTGCCCGCGGAGTAAAGAGGCTAGACCAGCATTTAACAGTTTTATCAAGAACATCATCGGCGCCTTTGACATTCAAATAAGTTTCCTGTTGCCCAGCAAAAGATGCGTCTGGCAAGTCTTCAGCTGTTGCACTTGATCTTACCGCCACAGAAGCATCCTTTAAGCCCACTCTTCTGCATAACTCTTTGTAAGCTGATTTTATTGCGTTCTCAATATCTTTGGGCATCGGTGTTGATTCCATTAGTTTGCGAATTTTTACAGAAGCCTGTTCATACTGCTTCGGATCATTCAAATCCTTTACTGTTTCCTGTATAATCTCGTAAATTTTTGCAGCTATACCTGTTTCCTCAATAAATTTCTTGTAAGAATAAGCGGTTATGGCAAAACCTGGCGGAACAGGTATCTTGGCATTCGTCATTTCACCTAAGTTGGCGTTTTTGCCACCTACAAGGGGTATGTCTGTTTTTCTTAAATTTTCAAACCATAGAATCAAATCTTCCTTCATTTCAACCATCGACATCCACCGTTTCAGTTTGTACTTTTTCAACAATTATTCTGCATGGAATGGGAAGCTTGGCAGCTCCGCGTTTAAGAGCCTCTTTGGCAATTTCAACACCATCTTCATTTACATTAATCGTTATTATTATTTGACCTAGTTTCACACGTGCTGCCGTTCCAATGGGTTTTCCAAAAGATCTGCGCATGCCATCTTGAAGACGATCTGCGTGAGCGCCAAAAATCATCTTGTTTTCTCTAAGAATTGTGTGAGGGTAAGGGTTAACTTGTAAACGGTAATTGTTTGCAAACTTGTCCATTAATGGACGATTAGCAGCTACACGTGCCGCTTCTAGGGCGTTGTGGCGTATTTGGGCTTCTTCCAATGCTATGAGCCTTGCTTCATATTCAAATTTTGCTTTAGTATCACCCATAGTAAATTTGGTTATTTTAGGCGCGGGAAAGCCTTTTACAAATTCTGTTCTCGTATAGGCTTGCCCTTTTACTGCCCTGTAGTTTTTCGCGCGCATTTGGCATCCCCCTCTGCATACCATAACCGTTGTATTTAAACGATTTGTTGAAAGAGTTTTTTGATTAAAGTTATGAATTTCAAATAAGATTTGAAAATTGGAATCTATAATTCCTATTTTTCACGGAGGTAGCCGCTTGTTTTTGAACCACGTTTTAGCAAGTTCATCATAGTTTGGAAAGACACCTTTCAGTATCGGAATATACATCTGTGTTTCTTCATCTGTTAAGTATTGAAATTGATATTCGCCCATATATGGCGAAGGCTCACCTTCTCTTGTCACAAGCTCCATGTGCATGAATGGGTCTCCACGTTTGATTGTGATAGGGCAGCGGTCATTGCTTAGGTTTACAAGTTCCAATGCAAGTCTACCGACAAATCCGCTGTGAACTTTAGCTGCATTTAAGAAAGATAAGCCCATTCTTCCATATTTGCTTTTAGCAGTTAAATGGGCAACATAGTTTGGCGGAATGAAAACTATTTCATAGGTTATTAGATTTTTATGCTCCAGATAGTGAAGAGTTGTTTCCTCTTTGACTGTTAGGACATAGCTGTCTCCATCAAGTAAATTATAATCGTAAGGGTATATACACTTGTATTTTTCAATAAGCCACTTAAGTTTATCCTTACCTAACACACACATAACGGAACCATCTCTCCTAAACACTTTTTAGCAATAGTAACGCTCTGACGTTATATACTTTTTCAACTTAAATAACAAAAAGGAGGACAGCACCATAAAATGCGCATATTGCGGAAAAAAAGCTGTTTACAAGTGTAGCATTTGCGGAAAAATGTCATGTGAACATCATGTAAGATTGAGAACAATTTGTTCATCATGCCTCAAGAAAACCAAATTACCATACAAAATTAACAATGTTAAATCTGACAAGGAAAGGAACACGATTCGAGTTTGTTAAACGTTTTTTGGGGGAGAGGAAGAACAAATAGCATTTGACAGGAAGTTCATTGTTGCAAAGTTACCAGCATATGCGGCAAAAAAAGGCAAAAGTGTAATTGGATTCATTTCTTTCTCAGAAACGGATGATGCCATAATAATTATAGCATTAGGTATATTGCCCAAATATCAAAACTCCAGCATCGGCAAAAGCCTCATTGAAAAAGTTCAAAACGCGGCTAAAAAGTTGAAAAAGAAAAAATTGCTAGTTTCAACCTCAAATGACGATTTGCCAGCATTAGCATTTTATCAGTCTATTGGTTTTCAGATTTATGAAGTAAAACCTAATGTTATAGCAGAAAAAACACGGTGCAATATTGAAAGGAGTAAGTGGGCTTCCAATAAGAGACGAGTTAAGACTTCAAAAATCCTCAGTTAATAATTTGGCTTTTCAGGTGAAGCCAAGTTCACGTCTTATCTTATCCAAAGTATCCTTAGCTTTGGAATATTCAGCAAACAACTTTGACAGTTTTTCACATGGATAATCTGAACAATGCGCACAATTCACAAGGTTCCTCTTCTTTCCACATTTCCTTATTTCACAAACATTACAATAGCTGAAGACGCTAGTACTAGGGTTTGGGCAGCCATCACAGTTAATGTCTTCAAGCACATATTTCTTACCGTATTGCCTAGTGAATATTTCAGCCACTCGCTTTCTTTCTGCATCATCATTTTTCTGTGTTGCCATAAAAACTGGACAGTCAGAACAGATTATTCCACAATAGCCGATTACTTTCTCCATCTAGTCATCTCTCACTTAAAAGTTAATTATTCAGCTATTTAACTTAAGCCAATCAACGCTTCGCCTTCAGAAGTACTATGGTCTCAAAAAATGGCAAATCACGTTTCGCAACTGCATCAACCTTCAAACCATTATCTTCAAATTTTAGCAAAGTTTCATTTAAACCAGATAAACTGGATTGCATCAGAAAAATACGTCCATTATCCGCCAAATATTTAGGTGCTTGATCAATAAAGCGATCCAGAACTTGTCTGCCAAAAATTCCACCAGACCAAGCCTTTTCAAGCCATGAACCATTTTCAGAGGTTTCTGAAGGAAGGTATGGAGCATTAAAGAGAATGACGTCAAATTTTTTTTCAGATCTTACTGCGGAGAAGAGGTCACATTGTATAAAGAGAAATTTGTCCAAGACATGATTCAGTTTTGCATTTTCTTTTGCACAATGTACAGCATAGGGATTTATGTCCACTGCAACAACTAATGCCCCTGTTTCAGAGGCAACTATGCCTAATATGCCGCATCCAGTTCCCACATCAAGAACGACATCGCCTTGCTTGACTTCTAAATTTTCAGCAAAAAGAAACGAATCCTCTGAGGGCTCATAAACATTTTCTGAAATTTCAAAGACATAATTTGAGAAAAATACTTTCTTATTTGAAGAAACCATTCAGTAAAGCTCCGAAATCTTCAGGGGCTAGTTCTCTAACCCTTTTGTCAATAAACGAAAAAGATTCAACTTTTTTCAATGAACTTTCTGCGTCTGCAGTCCGTTTGCTTCGAATGAAACACTTAATGGCATTTCTCACTTTCCTGTTGCGATGCGTAAACAGCAATTGCACAAACTGTTTGAACAGCACCTCATCCTTTACTGGAAATGGTGATATCTTCGGCCTTAAACGAACAATTATAGAATCAACTTCAGGCTGTGGGTGAAACATACATCGCGAGACATCATCCATAAGCTCAACATCCACATGATAATAGGTAACGACGGCTAGCCAGCCATAATGCTCATTTCCAACAGAAGCGATAATGCGGCTTGCAAATTCCTTTTGAAAAACTAAAACTGCACACTCAAATTTTTGATGGAAAAGCCAAAGAAGCAAAGGCGAAGAAATATTGTAAGGTGGAATTGAAACAACCTTGCTGAATCGCAGATTAGGCATGTGAAGAATGTTTCCTTCAATTATTCTAACATTTGACAAATTTTTTAACTGTTCACGCAAAACTTTCACAAGCTTCGCATCAGATTCAACAGCCAATACAGTTTCACATTTTTCAGCCAGAAGCTGAGTCAAAAAACCGAAACCTGCCCCAATATCCAGCACCACATCGTTTTTCTCTAAAGAAGCGTAATTAACCATGCTTTGCAAGATTGAATCTTCAATCATGAAATGTTGTCCTAACAGCTTCTTCGGAAAAATTCGATGCTTTCGAAGCAAAAACTTCGCTCTTTCTAAAAGGCTCATGCTACCCCATTAGCCAAAACATGCTAATAAGTCCTAGTAAACAACCTATACTTACTTTCGCCTGCCAACTCCTCCAAAACCCTCTTAGTAATGAGCTTAACAGGATTTGGCAATTCCGTGCGTTTCTGCAAATCATCAAAACTTTCGAAAGGCTTCTTTTCACGCTCATTAATGACCTGCCACATGTACTTTTTTCCTACGCCTGGAAGCAGTTCCAATGCATGCATCCGCGGTGTAATAGCCCTTGCACTGTTAAAAAAGTCAACAAACCATTTCTCCCGATTCAACACTATTTTACTGATAACCGCTGTAAGCTCCATCTTTGCAGATGCAGTCAACTCTTCATAACTTATTCGTCCAATTATGTATGTAATCTCCTCACGAGTATTTTTTCCAACAAAAACACGGTCTTGAGGTTTAAGGATAATACCCTCCTTAACAAGTGCTTCCAAAAGCGTAAAAAATTCTTCGCCAACCAATTGAACAAGAGCTCCCGCTCTATAACCAGCCCTTCCAGAAGGGCGCAGTCCTGGGCGTCCATGCGGCAAGAAATCTAAAACATAAGCGTACTCTTCGTATCTTTTTTCCATAATATTCGCCCTATATTTACTCCTATGTTG
>CAZAXN010000041.1:0-39765 GCA_964489195.1 uncultured Candidatus Bathyarchaeia archaeon | reverse complement strand
CACCTATACAGCCAGTCTATGCTGGAGAACTGCAGGGTCCAGCCTTAGGAATGAAGGTGAAAGCCTACGACGAAAAAGGAAATCCATTGGTTGACAGAGAAGCGGAACTAGTCTGTGAAGCACCTTCGCCGTCAATGCCGCTCTATTTCTGGAACGACCCAGACGGCAAAAAGTATATGGACGCTTACTTTAGTGTTTATCCGAATGTTTGGCGACATGGCGACTGGATTATAGTTCATGGCGACACGGGCGGAATAACATTCCTAGGTCGTTCCGACTTCACTTTAAAGCCTTCGGGCGTGCGTATCGGACCTGCTGAAATATACAGCGTAGTGGAAAAGTTTAAGGAAATCGCTGACAGCATGGTTGTAGGACAAGATTGGAAAGGGGACCAACGCATTATCCTTTTTGTCAAACTTGCCAAAAACTTTCAATTGACAGAGGAATTGAAAGACAAGATCAGAAGAGTCTTGCGTGAAGAAGCTTCTCCACGGCATGTCCCCGCATTAGTAATCGAAGTGCCTGACGTTCCATACACTTTTAATATGAAGAAGGTTGAAAGCGCAGTGGCAAACATAATAAATGGCAGACCTGTTACAAATCGAGATGCTTTGATTAATCCAGAATCGCTGAATTTCTATGAAAAGATTCTTCCTAAACTCCAAGAAGACTAGAGTTACATTATTGTGTATGTAGCGGATGCTCGTTGAATATCATGTAAGAATGGAAATGAGGCTACAGTTGGTAACTAATCAATGATTAGAGTAGCATCGCCCAACAATGGACAATTATTAGAAAATCTGTGCAAAGTGTCAATATACAAAGAAATGTCGCGCGCTACTGTTGAAAACGCCATTAATGATGTTACAAAATGGCTAACGGAAATGATTGGGTACATGGTTGTGGCAGAATCCTACGCTTTACCTGTAGTTTTTGTTCTTCTTAGTCCCGAAATATTTTTAATATTGGACAAAAACTCGCCATGCTATGTTACATAGCTGTAGACAGAAGATTCAAAGGAAAAGGAATCAGCCAAGCATTAGTTAAGAGGGCTGCATTGCTTTGCAAAGATGTGGAAAACACAGTTTGGAAGTAGATGTGAGTGTTCATAACATTTCAGCAAGAATTTTCTACACAAAAGCGGGATTTTATCCTTTCTGGTTTTCGAATAATCACATACCGAAAGACAATGGCATCTTTTACAAAATAGATTTTTAACGAATTTTTCTTGCATAATCAGATATTTTTTCTCAAATCTTTTACTCTTTTGGCTTTTCCCATGAATCTTGGGAGCGTTCCATACGGAAGCAGCACAACATTCGCCTTCACACCAACAATTGATTTAACATGCTCTTCCACTTCCTTAGCCAGCGTTTGCAGCTTTGTCAAGTCTCCGCCTATTTTATAAAAAAGCTCTAAGCTTGGTTCCAAGCGCAAAGTCATAATATCCAATTCTTCGGGTCTTTCAAGAATTATTTCATAGTTCTCTGAGGCCCCGTCTACGCGTAACAGTGCGTGTTCAACTGTTTTCGGCCAGAATTTAACGCCTCTTACTTTGAGCATGTCGTCTGCTCTTCCAAAAATTCTATCCATTCTCAGAGAAGTTCTGCCACATACGCATTCATCAGTTTTAAAGGATGTTGTGTCGCCTGTGCGGAATCTGAGAACTGGAGTAGCTTCACGTGTCAAAGTTGTTAAAACAAGCTCTCCCTCTTCGCCCTCTTTAGCTCTGTCGCCAGTTTTTGGGTCAATTATCTCGGGCAAGAAGTGATCTTCTTGAATGTGCAGTCCGTCATGCTCTAAGCATTCTACAGACACGCCTGGACCAATAACCTCTGACAATCCATAAATGTCGAACGCTTCTAATCCTAAAAGCTCTTCAATTCTTTTTCGTAATTCCTCAGACCATGCTTCAGCGCCGAACAAGCCGCTTTTCCATTTAAGCTCCTTCACAGGGTCAATGCCCATCTTTTCTTTTGCATATCTACCCATATAGGCTGCATAGCTGGGCGTGCACGTAAGCACAGTTGTGCCATACTCTTTTGCCAGGCTTATTTGGCGTTCTGTTTCCCCTGAAGCAATTGGCAAGATTGTTGCGCCTATTTCTAATGCTCCATAGTGGAAGCCTAAACCGCCAGTGAACAAGCCATAGCTATAAGCGTTTTGCACGATGTCGCCTTTCTTTGTTCCTGCAGAAGCGTAGATTCTCGCCATAACCTTTGACCAAACATCCAAGTCGTTTTTGGTATATGCGCATGTTGTCGGATGTCCTGTTGTTCCAGAACTTGCATGTAACTCACGAATGTCACTCAAATCTGCACCTAGCATTCCATAAGGATATGCCTTTCGCAAGTCCTCCTTCTCTGTGAAAGGTATCTTGTCCAAATCATCCAAAGTTCTGATGTCTTCCGGAGTTATCTCAGCGTCCTTGAACTTTTTTCTGTAAATCGGAAGTTTTTCGTAACAATACTTCACGATCTTTTTGAGGCGTTCTTCCTGCAAATCCGCTAGTTTTTTCCTAGGCATTTTTTCAAATTCTGGTTGGAAAATCCAGCTTTCAACAGAACCCATATTTTGCCCTTCTCATCGAGTGATTTTTTAATTATAGGATAATAGAATTAAATCTTTTGCAGGCTAGTTGGCAAAAGTTATGTCTGATTGAGTTTTGAACATCAACCAGTTATCCATCTTGAAATTTCTGCTTCCTTTTTTTCTTCCAGTTCTATGCCCATTGGTTCAAAGGTCTGTTTTAAGGCTGTCAGCAGATTTCGAACATAATCTTCGACGTTTATCTCTAGTTGACTTCTTACGAACTCAGTTGGTTTTACAGTGAAAGTTTTCCCTTTATAGCTGAAAGGCTTCACCTTGACGAAAGAAACAGTGTCCCACCGCTTCAACTTTTTACCTGCATCAATAAGCTGCAGGGCACATTGATAATGCTGAGATGCTATCTTCATGTCCATAGTCTTCTCGTTAGGATCAAAATAGAGCCTAACAAAATAGGTCAAATCCTCAAGCTTGGCTCTTCTGTTTTTTAGATCATCAGTTGCTTTCCTAACAATTTCTTTGATGGTTTTCTTAGCATGCATGTATCTCTCTTGACTCTTTACTGTAGAAAGTTCGTTGACACATCTTTGGAATACTTCATTTATGAATCTGGGCGCATTGGATTTTATTGGCGTGACTCCTTTTATATCTGGTGTTCCATCATTCAAGATTCCGAAATAAGCCTTTTTGGCTTTTGGCAGAACGCATAAATTATAGCGTTTTTCAACAGCCAGATCCAAATTGAACTTTTCCTTTACAGTTTTAATTAACAATTCTACTTGATCATCAGATGTGTTGTCGAAAAATATTGAGTCAGTATCGCCATAAAGTGGTCTTAAGCCTTGCTCTTCTGCAATGCGCCAACTTTCTTTAAGTGCATAGCGACTATACCCCGTTATGGCTTCTGCCAATGGTGGACATGCTACACCATGAATTCGGATAGTAACGCCATAACTTGAAACGAGGATTAGCTTCAACAGTTTTGCCGCTGTTGCCGCATTTTTTCTTCCCTCTTCAGATAAAGAATTGTCTTTAGATGCGGGTTTAAACAGTTTGATTCGCAGTTCCTTCAAGGCGCCTACAAGAATTGAGTAAAAGCCTCTTCTTTTTGTGCAAATGTGGTATTCGACATCTGGGATTTTGTTGCTTCTGCATTCTGGATGGGAACAGTCAACTGTTTCATAGGATAGGTTAAAACTGTCAATGCAGCTTGGATATAGACTTTCAAAATCGCAGACAACAGTGTTGAAATAGATGCCTGGTATAGGCGGAACTGTTAAGGCTCCAATCACTCTGTGGGTTGGTTTTCCTCTTCTCAACTCGTCTGCGGTTGGAATAAGTATGTTATTTTTCCTTAAATGAGTATATATTATGGATTTTATCCAGTCGCTTACACGCCTACTACTGAAAGCTTCAGTTAACGGAATATTTGCTATTCTGGAAAGCATCCATGAAGAGTAAACTTTCTCTTTATCGATTTCATTGGTGCCAAAAAATTCAAGGTTCAATTTTGGAATTGGCTGAGAAAGAAGCGAAAACCAGTGAAGAATTTGAGCATACTTCAACTGGTCTTTTTTCTCCACTTCTTTGAAGGTTTTTTCAAATATGTGTCTTGATTCCTTTGTCATGTCTAATATGGGTTGAAAACTATTTTCAGAATGTAGTGCTCCGAAAATTAAGCCCTTATCGTAAACATATGATTTTGGGAAATCCACATGGTTTTCCCATAAGTGAGGAAATCTTCTCTCCACTTTAGAGGCAATTCTAGGATTTGGCCAAGAAACTTTTGCCAGAAGCCTTTTTTCACTTGTGAATAAGTCAGTTTTTTCAATTGGTTGAACATTGCCGCTAAAATAGTTGATGATTTGCCATTCTTCATCTTTCAGCGGATAAGGGGTTAAGAAGTATGGCTTGTACTTGTCATCAATAATCTCTTCAATTTTTCCATCAGCCGAATTTAGAAATTTGAGTTTTATGGCATTTGTTTCTGTTGTAATTACATCTAGGAGATAGAGTGAATTCAAGATTTTAAACCCCAATTTAAGCCTAATTCATACTGAATTGATGAAAATTCTTTCGGCGTCAAATCTTTGGGATAATTATATATTGGACCACTCGGCTTCTCGTTATAATATGGACGGTTACAGTGTGGGCACCCAGATGTTAGGAAAGGTTCACCAGTTTGAATGATTTGCCACAAAGTTTGGGCATCCACGCCGAAGTCGCTTAGGCATCCTTCCTTGTCAAACTTCATGTTTTCACATTTGACTGTTCCATGCAGAATTAGATGTCTTGCAATTTGGATTCGCCTGTAACTTTTAATTGCTGGTTGAGGCTGCATCGCCAAAGTAGTTCCAGAGATTGGTGTAAAAGCGAAAAGTGCGGGAAGAACACCCATGTCAACGCATTGCTGAATAATCATAACCATTTCCTTTTCAGTTTCTCCCAGCCCAACAATCAAATGAGTACTAACTCTACCTTTCCCAAAGACACATACAGCCTCGCGTAAGAGTTTAAACTGTCTCTCCCAATTGTATGGACCACCAGCAGACACCCCCTTAACCTTGTCAAAAATATCCTTTGTTGCAGCATCCAATGGAATGCCTATTCTTTCAATGCCAGCTTTTGCCAACATTTTAATATTGTCGCTGTTTAAAGGCTGACATGAAACTGAAACTGGGACATCAACTTTCTTGTGAATTGCCTCTATTAGAAGCGTCAGATGTGTTAAAACTTCAGGATAATTCAAGGCTTGAAGGCAAACACGTCTTATCTTACCATTTCTCACTGCATTCTCTATCGCGGTAAGCACATGGCTTGTTGAAAGAATAGGCCATGTAACTCTTGAAAGCATATTTGCTTTTGCATGACTTTTTCTTGCCTGTGGACAAAAAGCGCAGTTTGCAAGGCATTTGCCTTTTCTGTAAGTCATCAAATAGGCAGTTGTAGGCGGGGCATCAAGTTTTCCTTTTAAAAGTTCAAGAACAATAGCTGAACCTAAAGAAACACGAATCTGCGTTGGTATCTTTTTGGATATGGCAAGCATTCAGTCAGCCTCGAGCGTTTATATATGAGCATTATTAGAAATTGAGTGATGGAGCGATATATCAGTTTAGTTAGTCTCTGCCTATGCAAAAAGCTTGTTTTATGGTTCGAAACTTTTATAATTCCTTCTCTATAAACTCGTACCGCGTGGTTGGGTTCTATGAAAGCTTTCATCTCTGTTGATCTGGAAGGTATGCCCTACCTTGTCATGGGTGGACATTTAAGTCTCAAAGGTGCATTATATTCTGAAGCAAGAAAAATTGCCACTAAAGTAACATTGATAGTGGCAGAAGAACTGAATAGAAGTGGCTTCGAGGAAATAATAATAGCAGACAGCCATGGACCAATGGTTAACCTGTTGATAGATGATTTGCCCGAATATGTTGAAATCGTGCGAGGTTATCCAAGACCCACAAGCATGGTTGCTGGAATAGAAGGATGCACTGCTGCCTTGTTTCTTGGATATCACGCAAAATTCGGAACTGCAAAATCCACATTTGACCACACGTACAGTGGCAGAATAATCAGCAAGGTTAAAATAAATCATTTAGAAGTAAGCGAATTTCTATTGAATGCTTATGCAGCAGGAGAATTCAATGTGCCAGTTATTCTGGTTGCTGGAGAAGCACAACTTCTAGAGGATGATGTTAAAACGTATGCACCTTGGGCTGAAAGAGTAGCGCTTAAATATTCTTTAAGCAGAGTTTCTGCAAGAAGCCATAGCATGATAAGAATTGAGAAAGAATTAAGGACTGCAGTCAAAAAGGCAATAACAAATTTTAAACAGAAAAAAGTTGAGCCCTTAACAGTGAAAAAACCAGTGAAAATTGAAGTAACCCTTTCAGCAACCCATTTCGCAGATGCGATTGAATTAGTGCCTAGTATCAAGAGAGTTGACGGTTTGAACGTCGAATACACTGCCAAAAACATCATTGAAGCATACAAAACATTTGAACTTTTAACACTTGCCGCAAATGGCATGGCGGCAATTCTCGAAACCATGCAGTAGCCTGGCTAATGCATACTTTTTTGCTACATATTTGAAATTCATAAGCAATTTATCCAAATCAAAAGAAACCATAAACAAGGTGTACGCAAATGCGAAGATCCAAGCTTGAATCCTACGAGGTAATTCTAGAAGTTCTAGCAAAAGAACCTGCAACTGTGGATAAGATAGCATATAGGGTTAACATGGACTGCACTGTTCTTGAACGATACATTGGTTTTCTAATGGAAAATGGACTTGTGGAAGAACGATTTTCTGGGAAGAAAACGTTATATGCCATAACTGAAAGGGGCATGGCAGTTTTCAAAACTTTGAACTTCCAGAAATATCTGGAAAAAGTCACTGCCTCTTTGAAAGCTTTAGACGATGCTTTGCAGGCTGTGCCGTTAATTTCAAAAGGCATCAATGAACGAGAAAAGAAGATTGAATAAGCAGGTTAGAAACCTATCATAGTAGTGCTTTGCGAAACAAAAATTATTAAACAGGAAAATAGTGCATTCCATAGAGAAAATGCAATGACACAAACTTCGCCTGAAACTATTTGGAAGATGAATGATGCAGAGTTTATGGCTTTTCTAGACAAAAACCCATATGCATCAAAATTGAAAAAAATCCATTTTTATGCACCAAGTTTTATGTATTATAAAACATGTTACTATTGTTCTTCGCCGAAAGATTTCCCAACAATATCCATAACAGGCAAAGGCTGTGCCTTGAAATGTCGACATTGTGGTGGAAAAGTTTTAGAAACTATGTATCCGGCGACCACACCTGAAAAACTGTTCGAGTTATGTGCAAAACTTAAAAGTGTTGGAGCTTTAGGCTGTTTGATAAGTGGAGGATGCTTACCCAACGGTTCTGTTCCTTTGGAAAAGTTCGCTGATACAATTTGGAAAATTAAGCATGATTTAAGTTTAACAGTATTCGTTCATACGGGTATAATTGATTTTACAACTGCTATTAGGCTTAAAAATGCTGGTGTTGATGCAGCGTTAATTGACATAATTGGTTCAGATGAAACTATAAGGGAAATTTACAACTTGAATGTAAGCGTTAAGGATTATGACAATTCCTTAAAAGCATTACATGATTCACATATTGTTTTCGTGCCACATGTAATTGTAGGACTTCATTATGGAAAACTGAAAGGCGAATTACACGCTTTAAAAATGATATTACAGTATAAGCCTTCAGCAATAGTAATAATTGCTTTCATGCCAATACATGGAACAGAAATGGCCAGCATTAAACCTTCAAGACCAGAAGAAATTGCAAAAGTCATAACTATTGCAAGAATAATGTTTTCTCAAAAACCCTTAGTTTTGGGATGTATGCGTCCAAAAGGAGAACACAGAGCGAAAACTGACATTTTAGCTATAAAAGCTGGCGTAGATGGTATAGCCTTCCCAACTGAAGAAGCAATAAAATTCGCTGAAAAGCAAGGATATGTTCTGGGTTTTTCTTCTCTTTGCTGCTCCCAAATCTATTTCGATATTAAAAAGCGTGTTAACCATGTCTAGCCATTGAACCTTTAACTGCACTCATCATCTCATTTTTCAGCTTTGAAAATTGAGCACTTAATTTTCTTGCGTCTTTTTTGGCCATGCCCTGTGTGATTAATTGCTTTTCAAAAGCTTTCCGCGTTTTATGTACCCTCCAGCTTAAACTAATCCATAAGGCAATTAGACTAAGTAGAAGGCGGATCAAATAGAAGCTTGCACTGATGATGCTGCAAAGTTTCATTTTTTCACTTGAATCTGCATTTTGAAAAAGTTTAATCCTCGTCTTCTTCCTCTTTTTCTCTATACTTTTCCGCTAGTTTTTCTTTGATTTTCTTTGAAATTTCCTCACCTAACTCATCACTTTTAAACTCGCCTTTTCCACTGACAGCTTTCTTCATTATATCGCCAAGGCTTGTGAATACGGATACATAGTTTTCCGTCATTCTCACAGCTGTTTCTTCTGGCATGCCTGCCTCCTTCAACTGCTTGTAGAAGGCTGCAGCTGCCTTGCCCATGTCTCTTCCAGCTTCCTCTGAAAACACACTTCCAATTATTCCCTTTATCATGGCTGGAATTTCTTTTGAAACAACGCTTAGAACTTCTCTTAACTCTTCAACATCCTCTTTTTCTCCCTTTTCCTTTCGCTTCTCTTTTTCTTCAGTCATTTTTGTTTCACCTCCAATTACTCTAACTTTGCTACAATTAACATTTTTGGAAATTCTGCATATACTTGTAAGCTCGGCTTTTTTGGATTTCAGCGTCTAACAAAGCTTTCCTCGTTTCCTTCCCAATAAGAATATTATCCAATACTTTAGCACTTTTGTGAATTTTAAGTTGTTTCACCTCTGATTTTGCTACAATTCCTAAGATAGTGCCAAGCATGGTGCTGCCGTTCTTTTTAACGGATATTCCTATTTCATTCAGATTCATTCTTATTTCACCTCTACGAATAATGTAAAGTCTGGATAGTGCAGTTATTTATTATGGAAAAAAGTGACCAGATAGGTGTTCACTCCACAAGCTGATAAGCGTTCTCGTAATCTTTTGCTTTTTGAATTACGCCTTCTTTTTCTAATCGTTTAATTCTTTCTCTTATGATTCTTCTAGAGGCTTTGCCACGCATGGTTCGAACTTGGCGGGTAATGGCTGAAATGTTCAATTTTTCATTTACAGCAAGAGCTTGAATAATACATCTTGCAATGTCATCTTGAACAATCCATGTTTTCTTCAAATGTTTTTCTGCAGCTTTAAGCCGCGCCGCAATTTTCAATGGTTCACCATACATGCCCATTCCAATACGGGTCATGCGTAAGTAAGGTATTAATCCAGCATACTCTGGATTATTCATAATAAAAGTTTCTAATGTTTCGAGCCTTTTGATTATTAAATCCAGCTTTCTATTTAGCTCTTTTACACTTTGGTTGCTTGCTTCTTTGTTTTTCTTTTCCATCCTTCTCACGCTATTATAGCTTTAGTAAATTGATAAAAGCATTGCAGTCTTCAAACTGATTTGAATAATGAAGATTTTTACTGGGTTGATTGCGAAGCTTTCTGGAACATTTGAAAGCCAAAAACTATTGACCATGCTGATGCGGACAGTGC
Source organism: uncultured Candidatus Bathyarchaeia archaeon (assembly GCA_964489195.1). Lineage (GTDB taxonomy): Archaea > Thermoproteota > Bathyarchaeia > Bathyarchaeales > Bathycorpusculaceae > CAZAXN01. The sequence continues at coordinate 30,063 of CAZAXN010000041.1, read as the reverse complement.
TGAAATAGTTTCTGGAATGGCTACGTTTGAACCAAATTTTATCGTAAATTGTATAATCCACGCGACAGCTGCAATTGCTGCTATTAGTAGTGTGAACAATCCAGTTTTCACTTTTCCCCTGTGCAAAAGTGTAGCAAAGATTATTAGAATTGATATTGGAAAAAGTGCAAAGAACATTACTGAAACATAATAGTGGATTCGTCCAAAATTTTCTGAGAAAACACCTATTGCAACAAGCATTAAAGTGTCAATTGCAAAAACTAAGGCGCCAATTCTGCCCAACAATTGCTCTGAGAGAAATTTGACTAATCCAACTGCGAAGACAAATGCCAGAATTCCGCTAATTATAAGCCCAGAATTGAACAAAACTGCAGTAATGCCTTCTTGAACGCCTAAATCACTTAGCGCATTGTTTGTCCAACTGAATTCTGGGAAAGATGCTATTGCAAGAAATATAAATGTAAAAGCTATTATGGGAGTAAGTATGCCGCAAACTGCTGATATTTTAAACCAAGCTGCGCTTTTTCCATTCATTGACTAAACCCTTTTCATTCAGTAACAGTTTTGTACATTATTCTTGTTTTTGCTTAAAAGCATGTCGAACTGTCAAATGTGAATAGTAAAAATTAAAAATGAAATAGACAAATTGTAGGGTAAGGTTGATTGAAATGCCAAAAGTAAAGGTTGATTGGAAAAAATGTAATGGCGACGGTGTGTGTGCTGAAGTCTGTCCCGTGAATGTTTTCGAACTCAAAAATTTGCCTGAATACCCCGAAAGTCAGAAATCTGTTCCTGTTAGAGAAAGCGACTGCATAGCATGCATGGCATGCGTAACTTCATGTCCAACACAAGCAATAACAGTAGAAGAATAGGAAGGTAGCTAATAATCTGAATTGCGTGGAACAAACTGCCTAAGTCTTTGCAGAGATGCCAACTTCTCCTTTTCCCCCACTTTAGCTTCTTGAATTGCCTGGTTAAGAATTTTAATTGATTCATTCATGGCTTTGCGGTCAACTGGATAGGGCACCCCATCTTTTCCACCATAAGCAAAAGAATACTTCACTGGATCTTTCCAGCTTGGTTTTTCGCCATATATAAGTTCTGCAACTAGGGCTAAGCCTCTAACAGTGGCTGGACCTACGCCTTTGAATCCTAGTAACTCTTCATAATTCCTAGGTTGAAACTCGTAAATTTCTCGCAGGATTTTCCAGTTTATGTTTTTTGGCATGGACAAAACGTCTATTCGATATTCTTTCCATGCAGTATTGGCAGTTTTTGACAGCCATTCTTGAAGCGACTTTTGATAAGCTGGTCGGATGGACATTATCAGATGCATAATCTTTTTTGTCGGTTCTTTGGCTATGTCTACAGAAGTTTTTCTGCAATTTTCACTTTCCCTTGCAGTCATATCTAACGCGATTTCACGTTTTACATCACCGACTATAGCCTTATGCGGTTCATCAACAAAGCTTTGAATATTGTCAGAAAGCCAATGATATCTCCTTGCTGTCCTATCTTGTGGACACATACCCTGTTGAATTACAGCCCATTTTTCATTTTCACTTAGGAAGAATGTGTGATGGTATAGCTGGTATCCAGCTTGGATAGCTGTATTATCAACTTTAGCACTCAATTTACTTGCGTAACGCAAGGCTTCAATTTTGGCTTCTGCGAAGCCGAATTTTTGTCCGGCATTTTCAATTTCCAGTGGCGTTTGTAATGAAATTTTGCCCTTACCGCCACAAACAGCAATTCCATGTTCTTCTGGTGCAATGGCTTGTTTTAAGACTCCTGTGACTACTGTAGTTACGCCTGAGGAGTGCCAATCATAACCTAAAACACAGCCTAAAGCCTGAAACCAGAAAGGGTCAGAAATCCGCTTCAGAAAATCCTCGCTGCCATACTCATCAACAATTATTGTTACAATTTCCTTTGCAAGTTTTCGCATACGAATAACTAGCCATTTTGGCGCTTTGCCATAATGAAGTGGAAGCCTAGCAATGCCTGTCCTTTGCACACTAAGTCCTTTCCAGAAAGAATTTAGCTGAAAAGAATTTTAACTATTTCCTTTATTTTTAACTTGCTTCAGTAAGCGACCTTCACGGTCAATTTCTCCTCGACGAATTCTCGTTGTAGATATGGGAGTGCAGTTTTCTGCAGGCACCATTTCGATAACTATAATTTTCAATGGCTTCAAACCTTTCTTTTTTCTTTTTTTGTTAATCTCTTGAGCCATATATTCAGTCTCTTGACTTACAACTAAAGCATTCAGAAACCCTTGAGACAGCGTGACACCATAAGCATCATTTAAAGGAATAATCTCAGCACGCTCAAGGAAGCTGTGCTTTTTTAGAAACTCTTTTAGCTCTGCAAGCCTTTTCTCATAACATGCAATGGCATGCTTTTTTTCTTTTGTTAGCTTCCCTGCGAATTCGTCTGAACTTAATCCAATAAGAACTTTTTCTCCAACTTCAAATGCTTTCATAAGCAAAGCTTTATGTCCCTTGTGAAGCTCATCGAAGGTTCCTCCAACAGCTACGATCTTAAACTTTTTCTCCAACGTTATTTCATCCTATCAACCTAGCACCTTGAATGTCCATTTTAGCAACAAGAATCTTGTTTTGTGGCAAAACCTGTTTAAAAGCTTGAACCACTTTCTCAGCGTTCCCTGATGTTGTAAGCGCGTGAACTGCTTCGCCGACCATGTTTTGTGCAACACCTATTGCATCTGCCTTGTCTGCAAGTCGCATCAACTTTCTCACACGTTCTGTCGTAAAACCAGTTTTTTCAGCAAACTCGCGGCAGCAAGTCAAGAAATTTCCAAGTGAAGGTTCTGATAGAATGTTTTCAAGGGTTTTTCTTCCCCATTTGTTGACAGCTAAACGTTTTTCAGGAGAAGACAGAACTTCTTTTGTTGGTATGTGTCCAAAGACACCAGCAACAATTACGTAGTCTGAAGATATTGGGATTCGGTCTATGATAGCGATTCCTGGCGCGCCAGGCTCTATTGTTAGTACGCATCCACCAAGCATTAATGGGCCAACAGTGCCCAAACCGGTTTTGCATTTAACTTCAGCAACATGTGCTATTCTGCCAAGCTGGTTATAAGTTAGATTTAAGCCTAACGCTCTTGAAAGTGCTAAGGCTGTGGTTAGGGCTCCGGCTGCACTTGAACCGAAACCTGCTCCTATTGGAATTTCAACTTTGTGCTTGACAACGACATTATGTGTGCGGTCTACTTTATCTAGAAGCATTTTTACCACGGTCTTTGTGGTTTCAGCTTTTGGCGCAATTTTATCGTTAATGAAAACTTGAATGTTGTTATCTTCTGCCTCCGAAACATTAACATAAGTCGTGACGCCTTTTTGAATTCCAAATCCGCCGCCTCTTGCACCCACCTGCTCCAGATTGGTTAAGGATTTTCCATTCACTGTTTTATCGCAGATTTCAAAAAAACTTGAAATACCTGCTGGAGAGAAAGCCTTCGAATTTTTATTCACATTTATTCTTTCCTGTTCGGAGTTTTCTGTGGAATTTTCAGCGATGGATAAGCCTTGTAGCAAGCCTTTATTATTGGAGGACCTAGAAGAAGAATGAAAGGAATTTCTGTTGCAAATGTCCAGACAAATATTATTGGGATAAATGAAGATGCTATAGGTGTTTTGAAGTAACCTGTTGGAGAAAAGAAAACTTGACTGTAAGCCCAGACTACTATTGCTATTATTGTACTTCCGATGCCTGCACCTATTACAGAGCCAATACCATAGTTTATCCATTCATGCCAAAATCTAGCAACAATCATAATTATCGCTATGCTAATAATGACGGTCACGACAAATAGTAGGATGCTGTCTAAAGTTGATAGACCAGTGAACATCACGGATTCGGTTGGCAGAAAGATTGTTGGCAATAAAAGTCCGACAGTAATAACTATGCTCGCAATAATCGTACTCATAATCAATTTTTTGTAATCGTAATTTGTGCGCGAAATGTACCCTATCAGGAAAAATGCAGCGAAATTTGCTGTAACGCCAGCTGATAAGCTCAGTAAGGGATCACCATGGAACAACATGTCTCTGATGAATATACCGATGGCTGCTCCCACGCCTCCAGTCCAAGGTCCAAATAATACAGCGAAAATAGCAGGTATTACAGCAGCTGGCCAAAATGCAACTCCGCCCACCGTAACACCAAAATCTGTTAAACGTCCCACTACAGCATAAAGAGCTGCACAAACCCCTATCATCGCAACATCTGAAGTTTTCACGTCTAGCTTCCCCCTTGCTTTATAGAGAACTTGAAAAATGACCACTCTCACAATAAGAATTTTCTGTATGAATTGTTTATAGATGTCTAAACTTTCCATGATTTTGGTTAAAGCCTCTCTGCCAATCTGGACATATGCATTCGAGCCGCTTAAATATGGAATGTATCATTTTAAAGTTTACAGAACTGAGGCTCTTAAATGACTGAAAAACACATGTGTCGACATCTTTTCATAATGATAAAGTTGGCTGAAATGGGGGCTCATAGAAGAATCGCAAAAATCTCTACAGAATACTTGGCTGAAAAGTTGGATGCTTCACAGCAAACAGCTTCACGTTATCTAATTGAGTTGGAAAATAAAGGATTGATCAAGCGAACTGTAACACCCGAAGGATGTCTCATAAAAATCACAGACGCAGGTCTTAAGGAACTTCAAAAACTTTATTCAAATCTGCGATTTTTGATGGAAGCAGCTTATCCGCCGTCAATAACCCTTGAGGGAGTGGTATTTACAGGTTTAGGTGAAGGAGCCTATTATATTGCATTGGAACGGTATAGGAAACAGTTTATGGAGAAATTGGGTTTCGACCCTTATCCTGGCACATTAAATCTTAAACTTGTGACAGATTATGACGTAAAAGCTCGCTCGGAGCTTGAAGCTTATCCAGCGATTGAGGTTGAAGGTTTCAAAAATGAAAATCGCACTTTTGGACATGTTAAATGCTACCCTGTAATAGTAGAGAATAAGGTGAAGGGTGCCCTGATTTCCGCTTTGAGAAGCCATTATGACAGTTCAGTGATTGAAGTTATTGCTCCTATCTTTCTGCGGAAGTATCTTAAGCTGAAGGATGGACACAAAGTGAAAGTGGAAGTCTTGACACTTCCATAAGCTTGTATGCTGAATTATCTTGTTGAAAATGAATAGCTAAACTGATACGTTGCCTTCGGCTTTCTCGTTATCGCCAATAAATAACCTATAGCTAGTCCTACTGCCAAACCGCCTAAATGAGCAAAAATATTCACCTCAGGTCCAGAACTGATCATTAGCAAGAAAAAAGCGTATAATAAAGCAGTTATCAAAGACTGGCCGATTGCACGTCTGACATAAATGATGCATGCTCCGAATAATCCGAAAATTGCTCCAGAAGCCCCAGCGGAAATCATTTCGGGTCCGAGAAGAAGTGTTAACAAGTTTCCAGTTAAGCCGCTTAGAAAATAGATACCAAGATACTCTTCAATTGAGAAGAGTTCTTCTGCTCTAAGACCAAATATAAAAAGAACAAATATGTTTCCTAAAAGATGCAGAATGCTCACATGGATAAACATAGCTGTTAAAAGCTGCCAATACCAACCGTTGAAGACTAGAGCATTCACTTGGCCATATTGCACGATGACATGGTAATCTGTTTCTATGAAATTTCCGCCAATTGCAGAGGTATAAGCGTATGCAACCAAATTCAATGCAATGAGAATATATGTTGGCATAAATTTTCTGGAACTTTTAAGCATATAACTCATCCCTTAAAATGCTCAATTATCTTCTGTTTGATCTTTGACGAACTGTCCAGCTCGTCGGCTCCGAACTTGCCAATTTTCACAATTTTTATCTTTAATCCTTTTGTTTTTACATGTTCTTCTACTGCTTGTTCCATGCCTGTCATGTGACTGTCATGACCAACCGCTATAATGTCTGGCTTAATTTTTTCAATAACTTTTTCGAGGCTAAAGTCTTCATAGCCAAGAATCGCCTCATCAACAACTTTCAAAGACTCAACTAAGGCTCTTCTTTGATTTTCTGGAATTATTGGCTTTATGCCTTTTCTTTTTTCCACTGTACTGTCTCTGGCCACAATAACTATTAATCTAGCATTTTGTCCTCCAGCCTTTTTCGCTTCTTCTAGAAACTTTACATGCCCCAAATGTAACAGATCAAATACGCCTGAAGCTAGAACTATTTTCTGTTTTCTAATTTTCTTTTCATTAGTCATTCAAATTTCACAGCTCCCAACAGTTTTAATGCGTCAAGTAAGCCTTCACAATAGGCAACAGAAGTAAGGCTTACCTCAAATTTCTTCTCATCCCTATAATATTTCGCGTCTTCTAAATAGTCTTTAGCTGAATCCACAACCTTACAAATGCCATTTGCATCAATACTTGAATTTTTAACAATCTTTAATTCACAAAGGGCATGCTCTGCTAAGGATATATACTTTGAAACTAATTCCTCCAAGCTCATTTAACACACTTCCTCAATTTTTCTGGGGCTCTAGCCAGTAATATGAGTGCTTCTGCTTCCATGAAATGAAGTTCTCCTGGGAAAATTATGCTGTATGGCGGTTGTCCAAAATCGTAACCTAGCAATTTTTTTACATAATCAGCTTTCACTGTGGGATCGTGGCTTCCAGCTCTGGCTATCCCAACTGCAATAGTATTCATTGTTACAATTTTCCTTTTTCTTCTCTCCTCAACCTTCAGAAGCAACTGCAATCCTTCACAAATGTTTAAGTAGCGTTCTTCTTCTACTTTGATGTCTAATAGACCAAGCGTGTGAAGCCCAAGTTTCTTGTTCTGCGCAATAACGTTATAGGGCGTTTCACATGCCATTTCATTTGCAAATGGAATAGTCACGCTTTTTCCGAATTTATAGTTGTGCAAACCTGACAAGCCAACTACAGCAGAAAGAATTGAGGCTCCATGTACTATGCGAGTTTTTATTCCAAGTTTTTCCGCCTGTATTCTTAAAGCAATATGCGTAGTAGCTATGAGTGGATCGCCAGGGACAAGCAGAACAACCTTACCTTTTCCGGCAGCTTCTAGAATGATTTTGCCGTTTTCTTCCTCAAGCATTTTTCTTGAAATAAGTCTAAGCTTTTTCCCAGAAATTTCCTCAAAATGCTTAATAGAAAAGTTTGGCATAAGACTTGTGTAATGTTCAATAAAAGCGACATTTGCGGTTTTAGCCTCTTCTAATCCGCGCAGACTAATCCCCATTTCATCATGTAAGCCTAATCCAATGAAGACGACTTCACCCAACAATTTTTCACTCCTCATAATCAAGTCAGAGATTTATTACTCAAGCATGTTAATTTTAAACTTCACTCTGAAGGAAAAAGATTGTTGTTTCTTAATTTTCTTTTGTTTTAGGTTCACTGATAAAAATCATAGTTGCTGCAGCAGTAATAATCATGACAATCAATAGTAAAAGAAAGGGCATGAAGCTCGCAACATTCTCATATAGAAAACCGCCCAATAGCAATGCTCCAGAAGCTAAGATATAATCTATAAAACTGGTGAAGCCTCCAACTTTTCCCCTGAGCTCTTTTGGTGTTAAGTCGGCTTGCAATGATGGATATGCTGTGAAAACCATCGCATTGCCTATTGCCGATAAAGCAAAGAAAATGTAAAGTCTTGGCATATCGCCATTCAAAAATAGTGAAAGCCCGAGAATAGAAGCTATGGCGGAGAGAAAAAGTGGTTTTTTTCTTCCGTAAACATCTACAAGTTTGCCTACGGGGATTAACACAACATAGAAGACGATAGATGACCATGTTTGTAATAGCGCCCATTGGGTTTCTTCTATTTGCAAAGAATGGTTTGCATATAACACATAATACGGCACGCACATCCTAACAAAGAACATGGTTGGGGTAAAAACGATCAGTAAATTAAGCATTGGCTTGGAGATGAGCCTCCAAACAATTACGCATTCTTTGATAGCCTTTGGATATTGCTTTATTGCTTTCTTAATAGAAATCTCGCTTCTCTCAGAGTGAATAGTTTCCCTTAACCTTAACGTGACTACTCCGGAAACGAACCAGCATGCTGAAACTATTAAGTAGGCTATTCTCATTGCTTGAACTAACTTGTAACTTAGATAAAGAAAGCCTGCAACTAAGGGTGAAAAAATGGAAGTAGCACCGATTGCCAGAGAGAAGGAATAACCTAAACCACGTTTTTCTGGTGGCAATGAATCTGCAAGAACTGCAGCTGTAGCAGGTTCAGATATTGATGACATGCCCAGTAATACTTCGCCTAATAGAATAAAATGCCATGTTGGTGCCGCAGCGAAAATTAGAAATATCAAGGCTCTTGCAAAACTCATGCTTATGATTAAAAATTTTCTTCCGTACTTATCAGCCCAATAGCCTCCAGCTAAAAGAAGAAAAGCCATCACTAAACTAGCAGCAGACAATATACTGCCTAGTAAGAATGCTGAAGCGCCTAAAGCTTCAACATAAAGTGAATAGTATGTGTTTGGAAGAAAGTTGGCAAAATCTGCAATAGCCCACATAGATATGAGTGTCAAAACGTTTCCACGAACGAAACTAAACTCTTCTCTTAAACTTTTTAACAATTAAAACACCTCAAATCAAAACTAAAGCTGCATCTTCGATTAGAAGGATAAGCGCCTCATTAATATAGGATCATGCATCGCAGCCTCGTTCAATAAAGCAATTTCAACAAAAACGTATTTTAATTTTTCCATTATTGTAAATTGTAATGTTTGATATTTAGAGTGAATTATTAGGTTCTGTCATACTTGTCAATTCATAACCTATATTTTAAGCTGACAGTGTCCTATACTCGGATATGAATGAAAAGTGACATAAGTGCTTTAACCGAAATTCCATGTTTCAAATGTTTATTTTGGGATTGGAAAAAGGAAAGCCATCTCCAATGCAACCCGAATAAATGTGAAAAATTGACTAGATGGCTTTTCCAACAGGTAGAAGACAGCTTGCAAAATGACGGGAATTTAGCCGTCACTGCACAGCTAAACATTAAATGATAAAAAGCAAATTCCGGTTTTTCCTATCTTAACCAAAACAATAATTGTTTTGGCACGGATATTTGCTTGCTTAGGGCAAAACCCTTAATAATTTTCTATCAAACGATTACACTCTCGAGGGCCGGTAGATCAGTCTGGTATGATCGCCACGTTGGCATCGTGGAGGCCGCGGGTTCAAATCCCGCCCGGTCCACCAAAGCTTGCCTAGAAGCTCTAGATACTCTTTAGCGGCTTTTAATTTGCTTGAGTTTTAGGTTTTGGACCTGCATTTGCCACATCATAGGGCAGTTTATTTGTTCTGAAAATTACTAGTTTGTCTTTGAATTCTGCTAGATATGCCAAAACAAGCCTTTTGCCTTTTTCAGTTAACGCGTAGACGGGAATTGTTACGCCTAATTGCAGTAAGGCTTTTTTGCCAATTTTTGTTCGAAGCAGTTTCGAAGCACTTGCACAAGCAACATCAGCTTTAGCTATATGTGTAACATCAGCGTTGTCCACACAAGTGTTGCAGACAGAGAAAATCAAAATGTCACTTTTTTCATCAGTCTGAAACTTTCTGATTTCACTCATAGCCTTCGCTTGGAACCCAGCAATGCTGACAGCGACATGTTTGAAGCCTAAATTGAAAGCTTTTTTGACACCTTCAACTTGGTCAATTCGTGCATTCGCCTTATCTAGAATGAAGCCGCCATCTGCTTCAACTTGTTTAATAATTCCTGGTATTGGTGAAGTTTTGACTATACCAGTTAAACGTGCACCTATTGCCTGTACAAGATTGCCATTAGCTGTTATGACAGTTCCAGCACCTTCACAGACTACAACTGCACAATCAATAAGTTTTTTTTCAAGCCAGATATGCATCATTTCAGAAGCCCCATAAGCAACAACTGGTTCAGCACTAAATAGGCGATTTTCACAGCAAAAGCCATAACATGCAATTTTCATTTCCACACTCTTACGTACTGATTCAGCATCAATATTTTTAGTTCCATACATAGCTTCATGTAAAGGGCAATATTCAATTAGAGGCTTTGTTAAAACTTTAACGCCTTTTTTCGAAATTTGAACTCTGGCGCCACAACAATAGATTTCATGTTCACCTTTAATGTGCATTGGCTAAACTCTCGCACATATAAAAGATAAGTGTTATTTTTGTTGTTGCTCCTTATTCACCATTTCATTAATTTGCTGTTCCATAATATGCCCACGGCAATGAACAAGTACTTTTTTAACGCCTGCAACATTTAAAGCTGCACTTTTAACATCCATAGCCAATTTAAATGCAATCGGACAGAAAGGGCTCGATGGAATAAAATCCACTTTAACAATGCCTGTTTCATCCTCTTTGACATCGGCAATAAGTTGCATTTCTGCGAAAGTTAAACCAGTTTCTGGGTCAACAATTTTGCCTACAGCTTCTCGAACTTTCTCTTCAAGTTCTGTCAAATCCTTTTACCAGCCGTCATGTTTCCATGAATAAACGTCAATGCCCACATATAAACCATTAGTGTAAAGTCTATAAGTTCTGCTTTTTTCGCTTCTGGTACATGCGCCAACTTAAAGCCATGGTTTTTGGGTGCGACGCCTTAACCTCATCTAAGCGTGAAACAGTAGTGTTATGCGGCGCTTTTAACAAATTCGCAGGGTTGGAATATGCTTCTTCGCTGATTTTGTGCATAGCTTCTATGAAATTGTCAAGAGCTTCCTTCTCAAAAGTCTCAGTTGGCTCAATCATCAAAGCTTCATCAACAATCAATGGAAAATATATCGTAGGCGCATGTAATCCATAATCAAGCAAACGTTTAGCAATGTTTAAGGCAGAAACCCCAGTCTCGTTCTTCAAGAGCTTAGCACTAAAAACGCATTCATGTTTTACTAGCTTTTCACTATTGTATGGAAGCATCAAACCTCTGATTTTAAGTTTCTTCATAAGGTAATTGGCATTCAAAACAGAAACTTCAGCCGCCTCTTCTAATCCTTCACCACCCAAACTCAGAATGTAAGCATAAGCCTTGAGCAAAACCGCAACATTCCCATAAAAACATTTAATCTTGCCTATACTGTGCGGCCTACCGTAGTCTAAATGATAATGTTGACCATCAAACGTTATGCGTGGAACAGGCAAGAACTTAGCTAACTTTTCACAAACCCCAACTGGTCCAGCACCTGGACCACCTCCGCCATGAGGTGTGCTGAAGGTCTTGTGAATGTTTATGTGAACTATGTCAAAGCCCATGTCGCCTGGTCTAGCCTTACATAATAGTGGGTTTAGGTTTGCTCCATCATAATATAATAATCCACCTGTTTCATGGATGATTCTTGATATTTCCTCAATGTTTCTTTCAAAAATGCCCAACGTATTCGGATTTGTAAGCATTAGTCCAGCGGTTTTTTCAGAAACAGCTGCTTTCAAAGCTTCCAAGCTGATACATCCTTCATCATCAGATGGAACCACTACCACGTTGAATCCACCCATAGCTGCACTTGCAGGATTTGTTCCATGCGCTGAATCAGGAATAATAATCTCACTTCGCTTTTCACTTTCTCCATTAAACTTATGATATGCACGCATGAGCAGTGTTCCCAAAAACTCACCATGCGCACCAGCAGCTGGGTGAAGACATACTTCATGAGTTCCAGTCAGTTCAGCAAGCCATCGCTCAAGAGTGTAAAGAATTTCAAGAATTCCTTGCACAGTGGTTTCATCTTGATAGGGATGAAGCATGCTTATAGTGGGCAATGCTGCAAGCTGCTCGTTTATTTTTGGATTATACTTCATTGTGCAGCTTCCAAGCGGATAAAAGCCAGAATCAACCCCATAATTCATTTCACTCAAATGCATAAAGTGGCGCATAACTTCAACTTCAGAAAGCTCAGGAAGTTTAGGATCAGCTTTACGTTGCATAGTCCTTGGTATGAGGCTATTCAAATCTCCTACTGCACTTTTGACTTCTTCTTCAGCTTCTGGCGGCAAATACCCTCTTCGCCCATTCTTTCCAAGATTAAAAACTACTTGCTCATGCCACCTTGCCTGTCTAAACATTCCTTTTCACCTCTAGTCAAAATCCCCCTTAAAGCTTCAGCCAAACAGTCAATTTCCTCTTTCGAATGAATTTCTGTGACACAGTATAGGGCTGTATTGCCAAATTCAAGGAACTCTTTTGAAATGTCCTTACCACCATGAATGTTATGTTGCAGTAGCTTTTCGTGCACATCTTTGACGCTTAAGCCTGTTCTATCAAAATTTACAGTAAACTCCTTAAAATGAGCAGATTTGAAAATTGGTGCCTTAACACCTTCTATTTCTGACAACAAACACATGGCGTAATTAGTCTTATACATTATCGTTTTTCCAAGTTCACGAAAACCGTGAGGACCAAGCAAAGTCAAGTAAACAGCTGAGGCCACTGCACAAAGGGCTTCGTTGGAGCAGATGTTCGAGGTCGCCTTTTCTCTTCTAATATGCTGTTCACGAGTCTGCAAAGCCATGCAGAAGCCTTGACTATTGCCATCCACTGTTGACGTTAATCCTATTATGCGACCTGGCATCTGCCTAATTAAACTCATGTCATCACGGCAAGCAAAGATTCCCAAAAGTGGACCGCCAAAACTCATAGAATTCCCCAATGGTTGGGCTTCTCCAATCACAATATCTGCATCATACTCTCCTGGAGGTTTCAGAATTCCAAGCGAAGTGGGATCAACACCAACTATGAAAAGAGCATTATGGTCATGTGCTTCTTTGCCAATTTCCTCAACTTGCGACTCAATGAAGCCTAAGTAAGATGGATTTTCAATATAAACTGCTGCAGTCTTTTCAGAAATCTTGCTCTCCAAATCTCCAAGGTCTATCTGCCCAGTTTCCACGTTGTAGGCCATATTCTTAATTGTTATTCCAACTGATTCAGCATAAACCTGCAAAGTTTTAGCTCTTTCCGGATGAATAATCTTTGGAATCAGGATTTCTCTTCGACCAGTAATGCGAACTGCCATACGAGCAACTTCACCTAAAGCTGAAGCCCAATCATACATCGAACAATTGGCAACATCCATACTAGTCAATTCGCAAATCATGCTTTGATATTCAAAAAGTGCTTGGAGCATACCCTGCGAAACCTCTGGCTGATAAGGCGTATAGGAAGTGAGGAATTCGCTGCGTTGCACAATTTCTTTCACAACTGCTGGTACATAATGAGGCCAACATCCTGCACCAAGAAAAATTGGCATGTCAAGGCATGTCTTGTTTTTCGAAAGCAAAGCTTCAACATGTCTTCTAACTTCATGTTCAGATCGAACTGTAGGAAGATTTAAAGGCTTTTTTAAACGGTATTTCTCGGGGATGTCAGCATACAATTCATTGATATTTTTTACGCCAATTTCCAACATCATTTGTTTTTTGATTTCCTGTTGAGAATTTGGAATGTACGGATGACTTTGCCTGCCCATTTTTTCACCGCAAGGAGTTAAACACTAAATAGTTTGGCTTCTTTAAACTTTTCAGCTTTCCAAGAGAAATTTTCATATTAGTACTGTATTCCTTTTTTTGTGACCATTTCCTTTGGATACTTGACGCCCACAATTTCATTTACAAATTCTGCTCGGTCAATCAATTCTCTCACAGCATATCTTCCAGTTAACACAACATCAGTTTTCTCCGGAATACTATCAAGAAATCTCAAAACTTCTTCTACATCTAAAAGCTTACAGTATACGGCTAGGTTAATTTCGTCTAGAACAAGCAGATGCGGCTTTTTTTCTTTAACTATTTTTGCTGCAAATTTTAATGCTCTTGACGCCAGTTTTTTGTCTTCTTCTCCTAAATTACCTAGTCCATGCCATCCTTTTCTGCCAAACATATAAATCTCATAATAAGGCGCAAGCATATGCCTAATCTTGTATTCACCAGTGTTTTTCCACCACTTCAAAAATTGAATTATAATGACTTTACGTTTATGTCCAACAGACCGCAATGCTAAACCTAAAGCGTTTGTGGTCTTCCCAGCACCGGTTCCAGTGTAAAGGTAAATGTAGCCCATAATGTTTCCTCTTCAAGGCTATAGGAGATGACAGGTCTTTAATAGGATTAACGAAGCACTTGAAGGTTTCTCGCGCAAACTCCCTTTTTTCTGTTTGCGTGAATCTAAACGCTCCAAATCTTTTAGGAAGTCACTGTAAGCTTTGTGTAGTGAAAGTTTTTGTTTTTAGGGTGTTCTTTTGCAGTTTGAGGCTGAATCTGAGTTTTCCGAGTTTCTTTCTGTTTTGAAGTTTGGGACGCATAATGTTTATGGTCGAGGTTTGGCGGTTTTTCAGCAGTTTTACTCAAGTCAAGGGTCGATAAAGGATTTTCTGGACCGTGTAGAGCGAGATAGGCTTCTGCCAAGAAGCCAGAGAACACGTATAGATCGTGTTACACTTAACAATTTTGTCGCTTGGCCTCAAAACAGAGGCTACAGTCCTAAGACTATTGGGATTTACGTTGGCGCTGTTCAAAGCTTAGCAAAATACTTTGACGTTCCCATAAGTTTGCGCTATGTGCAATTGCCGCCAGCCCATGCAGTCAACAAGAAGCGTCCGTGGACCATGGAGGAAGTAGGCGAGTTTATAGCAGTGATGGACAAGCCCAAAAACAATTATTCAACACTTATGCGCACGCTTTGATACTTGCATTAACCTAATTGGTTTGTCGCAACCAGATAATACGCGTATGAAAGTATACCCCAAATGAGGATGCCTCCGCACATTGCTAATTCTATAAGGTTGGAGTCTCCAGAATCGTGTGCGATTCTGCCTACTGAAAGCAACAAAACGCCAAACACTGTTACTGCACAAACTCCAGCAAAAACTCGAGCAAGCTTAAGGTCGCCATGTCTTCGAACGAGAAAGGCAACTGACACAACTGAAATAGCCCATGCAGCCAATTTAGCATGATGCAACATCGTGGCAATTCTAATATCTGACAAGGCTTTGTCCAGTTCGCTGTTTGTTAGTATTAATATTTTCAAAGGAACTTTCACCTCTTCGGTTCGTATGAAGTAAGAATCCAGAGTATATGCGCACTCGTATGCAATTGTGTATCCAACCCTCACCGTGAAGTTGATCACACTGCCCACTAAATCTTCGTTTTCCGGAACCTTCCAATTGAACCTCTTGGCATCCAGATAGAAATAACCGACGCTTGGCTCAATTTTAGTAATTGTGCCATAATCAGTACAAGGTTGAGAGATCGATCGATCGTCCTCTTTCTTACTGTAAAAAAGATATGTGGAAAGGTAATTATAACTCAAACTATGTGGGAGAGATATGAATATAAAATGGGTGTTAACGGCAATTTCTGTTTAAATCTTTGTAGTTCCAATATGCGGTGCCTTAATAGTCTATAAGAACGATTTGGCAGCTCTTGTGATGCCTGAAACTCCAGAGTTCCTTACGCAGCCATCCCCACCCATGGAGTATGTGGGTTACCAAATTATTGATCCATTGAAACCTCCATTGTTGAAGTTTAGGATTTGCAATTCCTACAGTATCGATTTGCGTTTAGACTCTATTGGTGCGGAAGTTTTTTGTTCAGATCATGGAACGTTTCTGGGTTTTGTAAACAGGACTGGGGTGGTTAATATTTCTGGAAAATCTTCTGAAGTTATCGGTTTAACGTTAGCTTTAACCTCTGAAGGTGAAGTGCATATTTACCATAATCATTTAGGAGGAGACTTCTACATAGACCTGAGAAGCTTAGCGTTGAATGTGCAGGGGATTAAAATCCGATACCAGGAACAAATAAGCGTGCGGGTCCAATTCGCATTCCATCGCCATAAGGAGGAAAGCATATGGAAGTTAAGAAAATAAATTGGCCTGGATTGGCAGGCGGTCTCGCAACCCTTGCTCTGGTTATACTTTCTTTGTTGACTCACGCTTCTCCATGGTGGCATCTCACAGTAGGTCAACAGCTGGGCGAGGCTAACGTTTCACCTCTGAACTTCAACTTCACCCTGTTTGGCACTTCTATGACTCCACCAATAGCATGGTTTTTGAACATGGCCTGTCAGCTGAGTTTGATTGCCAGTGCAGTTGCAATGCTGATTTGTTCCTTGGTTCCTAATAGGGAATACTCAAAAAACCTACTCAACTTCGCCTACAAGAAACCACTAATCGTAACAATAATCTTTCTAATTTTCCTATTCATCGCCATATACATCACTGGAACACTTCTTCACATCAACGTTCCTCTCACAGGATCCACAACTACAACCTTAGACGCTGAAGCCGCAACGATAGACGTCCCCATTACAACCGAGTTCACATGGAATTCTGGCTGGCAATAGCGGCAACTACGCTCTGCGTTGTTGCAAAATTCTACCATAAGAAATTATACCGAACCCCTTAAGTCGCGAGTCCACCTACCAAAGCGAAACAACCATATCCATTAATTTAGTGAAGTAAATGTTTCTTCTTCTTTCGGTAGGCGGCGAGGCGCACTTTAGAAGGTGCTCAGGCTACCTTTGGAAGATAATCCAAAAGCCATCACGTTGTTTATCCCTTATGATTTTGTAGTCACCATTCCATACTTTCTCATACGCTGCGATGTCGTTGGAATCATTGTCAACGTCCAATCCCTTTAAAACTATAAGGAAACGCAATTCTGCCCAAGTTGGTGGATCACCTGGCCAGAAGATGCGAAGAGAATATGCTTCTCTTCTGAGTTCACCTTCGACTATATGTCCCAGCACATTTGCAAATGAGTCTATGTTTTTCTTGAGAGTTTCGCGACTCTCACGGCCAAGAACTCGGAACTCTTTGAGGGACCTCTCTCTCTCGGTTGCATGTGCACGTTCTACGTCATAGGCACGTTCCTCATCAACAGCTGTCTCGGAAGAGGGAGAATAGGGTGCTTCTGACCCATGCAGGCGCCGTGCGACTTCACGAACATACTCTTCATCAGTCAGCTTTTCACTCTGAAACTCACTTTGTGGCCTTTTTTTCCTAAATATTTTTTCAATAATTCCCACATTCAAACCTCATAGTGTTTCCCAATAGGCATTATTATTACAAATGAGACACTTAAGAATGGCGTTCGCTTTCATAACATTGAAATGACAAGGTCTTCTAGTAAAAACTGAGAACAATGTTGGAGAAGCATTGCGTAGGTATTTTGTGGCTCTCAAATTCATTTTCTTCTTACGGTTATCAAGAAGGGAATCTAGTTCTTATTCGCTCTCCCACAAAACCACCTAAGGCACTGATGCCCAGAAAAATCAAACCACCTATGTAGGTAAACATTGCAAACCATCCCCAGAACGCAGAGGTAGGATCTATGTAGCCTAAGCTGGGCCTCAAAGTGGCATAGCTATAGACAAAGTTGAAAACCCATAATAGAAGCGCAGCAAAAACTCCATGGACAGCTCCTTTCCAGTTAGCCAAGTAGCCAGAGATGAATCCAGTTATAAAGTAGCTGATTAAGCCTACAACTAAGGTGCTCTCAAAACCAAGCTCTCCTACTATTGAGCCGAAAACGGAACCCAGCAAGAACATCAATCCTATTCCAGCAATTGCTGCTACTATTATTGACGACGACTTCAATCTCTACCACCTAATCATGGCTGCCTTGTCCTTTCCTTTATAACCCCTGCGAATCTGTCAGCTTTCCCGGGGAACCACCGATTGCGCATAATTCGCCAATTTTTCAGGTCTTTTTTGCTAAAACCGGGATACTTGATTTGATAGTAAGTGTTAGGCAACGCCAACATCCATAGAATTAGAAGAAGACCCATTCCACATAAAAGCAATGAATATATGAATGGCGCCTTCCAGCTTATTGTCCCGATTTTAGGTCCCACGTAACTAAGAATACCCAGTGAAATGCAAAACACACCAAGTAGCATCGTGAAGATACGGAGTATTATTTGACTCAGACCTCCTTTCTCAAAGCTGATAGATATTTTATCATATTCCAATTCATCGAATTTCGATTTGCTGGTAAATCTAAGTAAGCGTTTGTTAGTTGCGTAAACGTCCGTATTCCGAATAGAGATTTTTGAAATAACTTGCTCTTCTTCTGACAAATGCTCTTTGACCAATTCTGGGATTTTTGTATTCACCAAGACTTCATTCCTTCGAGACCGCAAATTGCAGATGATATATGACTTCAAGTGAAAATAAGGTTTGCGTTTCGCTCTCTCAAGTTTTCGAGCACTATTTATTCAAGTATTCCTTGATTTTAGGTTCGAAGCTTCTATAGGTTTTCTCCTTATCTTCCAACCAAAATCCATGCCAGTTGCTGCGCATCTTTATCTTAAGTCCGAACAACCGACTATATCCAATATCAATAATTGTCTCCTTAGGAAACACAATCAATCGGTCAGCTTTCTCCAGTATTCCTCTAAAGTTACGTGATCCCTTAATTTCTTGGGCCCAGATTTTGTCCTCTGCACACTTTTTCTGTTCTGCCTTTATCAAAGCTTCCGCGGCTGTGCCAACAAAGCCAAAAGCGCCGCTGACCTCGACATCAACGCTTTTTGATTCAGCAATCTGTGCGAAGTAGATGACTCTGTTTGTAAATGTAAGGTAACCGAGAAGGGGGTAACGACCGGGGTTGTCCGGATCGGGAGTTGTAACTCTAGGAATCGTGAAGACCTCTGCAGGATCGCCCCCTTCACAGAGAGTGGAAATTACAAGCATCTTTTGTTCCAGATCCCACGATTTAGCACAGGCCCCACAAAAATGAACACGCTTGCTCTCAATGTCCTAAAGACTTTGTCCTTTTCAAGTAGACCCAGCTCCTTTTGACACTTGTAACATCGCACCATGGGGATTTTTTCCCTTTATTCGTTTTTGGAGCGCGGACGGCTTAAAAGGCTTGCCACAAGAAAGACTTAAATTCGCAAACTTAGCATTGCGCGCGCGGCGACGGGTCTATTTGGCGCTCACGCCGGAGATGGCTATGAAAATCTTACGGCTTGAATTTAACATGAAAAGTCAGGCAGAATTCACGTCTAAAAAATTAGTGATCCTGAAGGACTTAACACTAAAAGGATGGGTGAAGCGCTGCAGAACGGAGGAGTATACTACTATGACCTTAACTGGAGAAAAGCAATGATTCTTCGAAGACAAATGATGAATCAGATTTTTTGAAAAACATAGATGTATTCGTGTTTGAAAAGATATAAACCGATTTTCAGCTGAGATAATGCCAAAGAGTCTCTTGTCCGATTTTTCTTCGATTTCCGTTGATGTTTTTGATGTTAGTAGCTTTGAGTTTGAACAAGCCTGTTGCCAAGACAACACCCATACATCTAAAACCCAGCGGGATATACTCACCTTTTAAATGCGAATCTCCCATCACCAAAATCATATATCTGCCTTCCTCAAGCAAGTCTGCAAGGTTCTTCACAACCCTTTTTAGCTTTTTTAGAAATATTGGGATGGACAGAGCGTTTGTTGCTGGTTTAGAGCTTGTAGTAGGCTGGTTAGGGCTTGGAGTAAGTTGGGGTTTTGTGTGGGAGTTTGTGTTTGGTCTCCAGATTTGGGGCGGTCCCAGGACGGTCCTAATAGGAGTGTGGTTAGGTAGTCGTTTAAGCCCATGTTGGCGTTTTCCGCTTTGTTTCGGAATAGGTTGGAGACTTCGGTTTTTAGACATAAGCCTGTCATTCCTTGTTTGGGCAAGTTTTCACCTCCTTCTGGTTTCTATTTTGGTTGGTGAGATTTTTAAGATGCCGCAAATAATCTTTTGTAAGGACAGGAGAGCTTTATTTTCGAGTTATAAGTTTCTGAGGGCGGTTAGTTTGGCTGTGTGAAAGCATCTGCTTCTCTGGGTTCTTTATGAGTTGCTGTTATGCCTTTAAAGTCTGTGCCCATGGTTTTGGCTTGTTCCATTTTAGTGGAGTTACTGTGCTTTCCCAGATCAAGGATCTTACTATTGGCCAGAATTTACCGTGGGGGGCAGTTTGTGATCGGGACAATTTCATCTATCCTTAGGGTTTCTATCTTGTTTCGATTTCTTTGTCTGAATGGGAAGGTCTATGATGTGATCGGCGATTTTTCGAGTTTCTCACCACACACCCAACATACTTTTGCATTGGGACTGTTGTTGTGACCATTCTTGCAAAGAATCATACCTGGAGGTGGTCCTATTGTTGGGTTGGAATTCCTCCCCCTAAGATCAGCATATGGTAACCGAAGAGGCAAAGAGTAATCGGGTATGTCCGCAGGCAGCATCTCGGTCGTCTTAGCGAACACTATAAGAGCCCTGTCACCTCTACATTCAAAGCAACGCCCCCTTCGTCCATATTCCTCTTGCGCGATTGTGTCACCTTCTTTCCCCGCAAAAATCAATTTCGCGCCTGCGATAACGGAAGGTGCGCGCTTATCGGAAATCCATAAGCCAAGCATGAAGGATGGATATTCGTCAAGAACCTTATAGCAGCTAGCACAAATGAGGCGAGGAAACGAAAAAGGTTTTTGCTGTTTCGCAAAGTCCCGCTCAATTTTCGCCAATACATATTTGTAATGTTGCAGCCAAATCAGAAATGCACATTCTTCTCCTGCAAGCGCAAGTTTGGAAAACTCGTCAACATCTGAAATAAGGGGGATTTTCTTGTCTATGCTCAAGCGCTCAGAGGTTTTGGTTGGAGGCGATTGGGCATCTGGTTGGTTCGCTGTAGTTTTCGCTTTTTGTCTAAATCTTCTAAGAAAACCCATGCAATCATCTATTTCCAATTGTATTACGCATTAAATAAAAGTTTTGTCAACATCTAAATTCCGTCGCGCGACCATTAGATTGCAGGTATTTAGAAAAAAGAGAAAAAAAGGAAATTGATTGACTTGCCATCAACAACAATGCAACTCTGGAATTACTCATGCCCTTATAGACGATTAGAATTCGAGGCGCATTACTGCAAGAGCACGAAAACTCTGGCCCTATGGAGTTGATTTTGATGGAAGGCTCGGTTAAAAAGAAGTTTCTGCAGCTTGCTAAACGCATAGGGGCTAAAGCAACAGAGTTTGGCTAAAGATTTTACAAGGGCTGAACAAGCCAGAGTTTACGCTGCCTACATGGAAGAAACCGTGAAAAGCATAAACTGATGTTTAAATTTTGGGTTAAAGTTTATGCGCGCGCATTTATCATGGAGTCCGCCGCATTATGAATTTCAACATAAGATTCCTTTCATTTCAACAGAAGCAGAAATTGACAGTTTAATAGCTGGATGCGGCAAAACAACTGCGGCAATACTTCGAACTTTAAAAGAAATAGGGATGCGGATAGGTGAAGCATGCAGATTAAAGTGGACAGACCTAAACTTAGAAAACAACACTTTAATATTAAACGAGCCAGAAAAACATAACAATCCACAAATCTCAATTTCACCTGCACTTGTAGGCATTCTTCAAAGCTTACCAAAACGAGATGTCAAGATTTTTGGAAGATCAAGCGTGAAAAACAAGCAGTCCACGTTTCTTTGCCAAAGAAATAGATTAGCGAGAAAATAGGGAATCCACGACTAACTCAAATAACCTTTCACACTTTAAGACATTGGAAAGCAACAATGGAATATCATAAGACACATAATCCTTGGTATGTCAAACAATTATTTGGACATAAAAGTTTGCAGAGCACAGAATTATACATAAACATTGAACAAGCAATATTTAACGAAGGGAATCAGGAATTTCATGTGATAACTGCAGCAACCATTGGCGAAGCATGTAAACTATTAGAGTCTGGATTTGAATATGTTACAGACATGGAAGGGAAAAAACTGTTCAGGAAACGGAAGTAATATGGGATTTAATTTTAAAAAACAAGACTTTAATAGGATTATGCATCTTGTACTTTTTTGGAGAACCATTGCATGAAATATGATTATGAAGAGTTGCTGAAAAGGGCACGTTCCCAAATTCCCGAAATATCTTCTAAACGTGAACGTTTAGAATTGCCCAGACTAGCCTATTCAGTAATAGGTATGCGTACAATAATCTATAATTTTAAGGAAATCGCTGATGCCTTGAATCGTGATCCGCAGCATTTATTAAAATATTTGACGCGTGAGTTAGCCACTGCGGCAACAACGCAAGAGTCAAGGGTTATTTTCCAAGGAAAATTTTCCCAAGACACTTTGGAAAGATTGATTCAGAGGTATATGGAAATCTTTGTCGTATGCCCAATTTGTAAGCGTCCAGACACAAAGATTGTAAAGGAGAAACGCCTATCATTTCTAGTGTGTGAAGCATGTGGCGCAAGGTCTTCCGTGCAGCAACTTTAACTTGAGTGTTTCAAAATTGGAAGTGTACATGAAGCTTAGAAAAATTGGCGGCAATGTGCTTCTGGCCATATGTGATGCTGACATTCTTGGCAAGACATTACGGGAGGGAAAAATTGTTTTTTGCATAAAAGAAGATTTCTACAAGGGCGCAAAAGTGACAATTGAGGATGCTGTCGATATGATTTCGAACTCTACAATTGTGAATATGATAGGAAAGAACATAGTTCAGAAAGCAATAGAAAAAGGTTATGTACATCCTGAAGCAGTGCTGAACATTGAAGGTGTGCCGCATGCACAAATATTAAAAATCTGAGTTGTGATGGCATACAAGCATGCTTTTAAAGAAGACATATATTCTTTTTAAACAGATTCATTTGAGGTGCCTATTTGGGTAAGAAGAAGGTACTAACAGAAGAGGAATTAAGCGAGATGGTGTATCCATCAGCAAATGATGTTTTAGGCATAGCCATAAAACTGCTAGGCTTTGATCGTGTTTTAGTAAAGTGTCAAGATGGCCGTGAACGCTTATGCCGCATACGTGGAAAGATGAAAAGGCGAGTTTGGATTCGTCAAGGAGATGTTGTGCTTGTTTCTCCTTGGGATTTTCAATCTGACACTCGTGGCGATTTGATTTGGCGTTATACTAAAGCCCAATCTGACATTCTCCGCAGAAAAGGTTTGTTAACAGTTTAGGTTTTCATGGCTTGGAGTAAATGGCATGTCTTTTCGGAAAACTGTTGAAGGGAGGCTTCGCAAAAAAGAGAAGAAATATGAAGTTGAACAGTTGATGAAGGATAAACGAAGCGAAGAATATGAGGCTTTAGAAGAAGTTTTCGACCGTTCAACACTTATGGTGATTTATGATTTTCTGAACAAGGGCACAATAAACGAGATTTACGGCGTCGTCAAAGCTGGAAAGGAATCAAGGGTTTATTGGGGAAAGGACAAACATGAAAATGAATTAGCGATCAAAATTTACCTAACTGGTTCTGCGGAATTTCGCAAAGGTATGCTAAAGTACATTGAGGGTGATGCAAGATTTAAGAATATAAAACATGATACTCGCTCACTAATTTTTGCATGGGCTCAAAAAGAATTCAAGAACTTGGAATTAGCAATGGCCGCCAAAGTGCGTGTTCCTAAGCCTATTGCTGTTAAGAATAATGTGCTTATAATGGAGTTTATTGGAAAAGGCGGTGTAAGTGCTCCGTCTTTAAAGGAGCAAAAGCCAAAGAATCCAGAAAGAATTTATTTAATTCTCCTTGAGCAGTTGCGTAAACTTTATTGCAAGGCCGAGCTTGCTCATGGTGATTTAAGTGAATATAACATAATGATTTGGAAGGGACGACCCGTGCTTTTTGATATATCACAAGCTGTTCCTCTTTCTCATCCCATGGCTGAATTTCTTTTGTACAGAGACTTGAATAATCTAAACAGATACTTTAGCAAGTTAGGCGTTAATATCCTCTCAGTTGAAGAATGTTACAAGAAGGTCACTAGTCATGGCTAGAGCTAGCACTTTTCTAAGAATTCCAAAAGAACGAGTGGGTGTCCTAATCGGTCCAGAAGGGAAGATCAAAAAAGTCATAGAGGAAAAGCTTTCTGTTGAACTTCAGATCGAAAGCGAATCAGGCGGAGTTACAATTATGCTTGCTGAGAAGGCGGAAGATCCTTCATTACTTTTTAGAGCAAAGGATGTAGTAACTGCTATTGGAAGAGGCTTCTCCCCAGAACATGCATTTCGCCTAATTCGCGATGAAGAAGCCTTACTGGACGTCATAGATTTACGAACATTTTTCGGAAGGTCTGAATCAGACATTAAACGCATAAAAGGGCGAATAATAGGCATGAATGGTAAAACCCGCAAAATAATAGAAGAGTTAACTGATACTCACGTAACAGTTTATGGACACACAGTAAGCATAATCGGAGGCATCGAAGAAGCGCAGGCTGCAAGAGAAGCCATACAAATGCTGATTGACGGAAGCATGCACAGCGCCGTTTACCGTTTTCTGCATAGAAAACGTCGAGAGCTTAAGAAGAAAAAGCTTGAACTCTGGGAAAAACCAACAGAATGATAGACATGGATGAGTATAAGCTCTTTCGCAAAGAGATAAATGCAAAAATAAGAAAAGCCAAAAGAGCTCTTAAGCAAATTGATCCTGATGCTGAGAATGTTTCTGCTAAGGAATTTTATGATTATATGACTGGCGAAATATTTTCTGATGATCCAACAACATTAAAGGATGTTTTAGGTAACGAGTTTCTTTTGGTGCATGAACTGTCAGAAATCAGTGAGTTGAAAAAGAAGGGAAGAATAATTGATAAGAAAGTGATTGTGGATTCTCCTAAAACAATAGTTTATGAAGCGCATTTCAAAGCCATGGAATTAGAGCTTGAATATGCCCTGTATAAGAAGGATTACCACTGGGCGAAATTTCGATTAAAACAACACAAAGAATCAGTCTTAGAAAATGATCCAAATCTTCCTGAATCACTAAGATCACGAGGCGAAGAAATATTCCATAAATTCAAAGGCTTGATGGATGAGCATAACATGTTGCAATCATAGCTGTATACAAAAGCATCAACAAAACTCATATTTTCGGAATCTTGGCGGGCTCTCCGCACTCAAGATCCCAATCATTTGAGTTCAGTGGGGCCAGAGTCGTCATCGCCTCGCCATGCAAGATTATCGTAGGCTTAGATAAAAAGTTATACATTTCATGAAAGATTATGAATCTATGCTGAAGCACATAACGGTTCTTCCATTAGCTGCAGAAAGCCTCGGCGTGAGGTCAATGTGTACTTTTGTTGAAACTCTTGACACGCGAATTGTGTTAGATGCTGGAGTTTCGCTTTGTCCAATGCGTTTTGGTTTGCTTCCACATCCGCTCGAGTTTAAGGCCATAGATGGAGCTAGAAGAAGAATTGCTGAAGCTGCCGGTAAGGCAGAGATTGTGTCGTTGAGTCATTATCACTTTGACCATCACACACCTTCTTATGAAGATTGGTTATGCAATTGGACTATGAAGGATGAAACGGCAAAGCAAATCTATGAGGGAAAAATTGTCTTAATAAAAAATCCGAAGGAATGTATAAATCATAGTCAAAGGCGAAGAGGATGGATGTTTCAGAAAACTGCAGGGAAATATACGGAAAAACTAGAAATTGCTGATGGAAGACGCTTCGTTTTTGAAAAAGGCACTATGGTGAAATTTTCTGAGCCAGTCTTTCATGGGTCAGAAAATTCAACCCTTGGATGGGTTTTAATAACAATCATTCAATATCAGGATGAGAAGTTTATTTTTGCACCTGATGTTCAAGGTCCAATTGCAAGACGTACACTTGAGATAATACTTGCAGAAAAACCTCAATTGTTAATGATAGGTGGACCGCCATTATACTTATCCAAATTCAAAGTTGACGAAAACCAAATTCAAACTGGACTAAAAAATTTTGAAGAAATCGTGAAAACAGTGCCAAACATAATCCTAGACCATCATATCTTGAGAGATGAAAACTGGCGTCAAAAAATAGGCGCAATTTTTGAAACGGCTGAAAAAGTCGGATGCAAAATTGTGACAGCCGCCGAATTTTTAGGCAAGAAGAATGTTTGCTTAGAGGCTAAAAGGAAAAAAATTTTTGTTGAAAATCCACCGTCTAGAGAATTTGAGAAGTGGATGCGCAAAAATACAAGTGAAAAGAAACATCAGAAGCCCCCAATTTAATCACTCTATAAGCTTTTTAAGCATCGCAATGTCCATTATTGGAGTCTTAAGATGAACATTGTAAAAAGGCACCGAGATCCCACTCTCGTCTAGAGCTAAATGTAATGCTTCCATAAAGATTCCAGAATTGTCTACACTACAGCTTGGGCTTCCATTGACTCCCATAACAATTTTT
Source organism: uncultured Candidatus Bathyarchaeia archaeon (assembly GCA_964489195.1). GTDB lineage: Archaea > Thermoproteota > Bathyarchaeia > Bathyarchaeales > Bathycorpusculaceae > CAZAXN01. The sequence continues at coordinate 3,849 of CAZAXN010000041.1, read as the reverse complement.
ACTTTGACACCTTTATTCTCATATTGTCTCATTTGATACGCAATTTCTTTTGCGATTTTTCTGCAAAGTCCTCTAAATGTTGCATTATTATATTGCTCTTTAATTTGAGGTTGTCTTAAAACGCCAGCGTATACAATTTCAGGACATGGCATCTGAATAATGCCTATGTTGTTACTCGCTAAAAATCCCACAATCTCGGTTAAAATGCATGGTTTTTCTGCTAAGCCCGATGCACGGGAATTTTGGTTAAGTACACAATGGGCTGTTAACGCGATTTTTCCACTTCTTTTGTCATTAAACATTTTTTTGCACAACCTATATGCTAAAAGAATTGTACATGTTAATCCAATGCTTTTTCCTGAACTATTCTTCTCTGATCTTCCCTAATTCCTTCAATCATGTCTTCTATTAGTTGCTTATCTGTTGTTGCTCTGCCGATTACATGATGGCTGCCATTTGTTAAAGATGCTATGAGATTCGTGACTGCAAAGCCGTAGGTTTCACGACCGTAAAGGTGAGGATTAGTGTTTATGACTATGGTGTTGATTCCATCATGCTTTACCATTTTTGCAACACTTATCACGTCTCTAACTGCTATGTCTTCATATTCTCTAACGATTATGCGAACATTCTCTATTTGCCTAAATTCACCGGTTTCAAGACTCTTTTTCAGTGGAACATTAGCGCTTCCATCTGTTATTATTACCATTACAGGAACTGTTGAGGACTCTCTTCGTTTTGCTTCTTTTAGAACTTCCCAAGCTTTCATCATTCCAGCAGCAAGTGGAGTGAAGCCGCTTACGCGCAAGTTTAACAGTTTGTTAGCAACTACCCTCAGATTTGTTATTGGATGCTGAACAATAATGGCTCCAGTATCCTTGAGTGCAACTATTCCTACACGGTCCCTATATCTGTATGCGTCTTTATGAAGATTCAGCAATGCCTTTTTTATAGCTTCTAAATTCATAAGCATTGAACCGCTTAAATCAACCACAAAAATCATTGTCAAAGGAGCCTTATACAATCTTAATTTTTCGCGAACATCCTCAAGGTTTATTTTCAACAATGTTACAAAGGATTTTTCACGATTTTTCTGCCACCTTGCTGCTTCTCGAATAGTTGCTGGCAAATGAATATCTGTAGGCTTTTCATGTGGAAATTTCCATCCATACGGTTTGCCTCTATTAAGAGTTGTCAAAGTTTGAGCCCGTCGCCCTGCATAAGCACCTTGAGTTTTGCTCTTCATTTTTTCCATTTTCAGAAAAAACTTTGATGGTGAGGTGATCTTATCTCTTAGACTTCTAATAAGTGGCAAGCCTTCACTAACATTCGGCTGTCCAACAGCATCACTAACCGTTGGAACACCTTTTCCTGCCTTTTTTTCTTGGATTTTTTCACGAGTTGTTTCACCGCGTAGCTTATCAGAGCCTATTTGAACACCTTCTTTAAGAGTTGGGGCTTCTTTCGGGGCTTCTTTCAAACGTTTTCCAAATCCAAAGGTAACACCGCCTAGAAGACTATGAAATCTAAATTTCAATGTCTGCAACTTATTCGCAGTTTTTTTCAGCACGCTTTTCTTTTTGAACTCTTTTTCTTCAGCTTCTGTCGCATCTTTTTTAACCCAAAAAATGGCTTTTCCTTTCAGTGGTTTCTTCTCAGCCTTTTCTTTTGGCACCTCCCCAGTTTTTTCAAAGTATTTGAGTTTTTTGGCTGTTGTTGTGAATACTTCCGTAATTTCTTGAGGCGATGCGGGCTCTAAGAATCCGCCTTCTCTAGTTCTATGGCTTAGGGCAAGTTCTGCTGCAACTAGGATATCATTTAGTGTTACTTCTTTTCGATTCTCAAAAGCCGCTAATGCTGATGCAGATTTTGCAATGACTATGTCTGGGCGTAAACCGTCAACTTTTAAATCTAAGCATGCTTGAGAAATGTTCTCAAGAAGGTTTTCTGCAATGGTTACATCTTTTAATGTTTCTCTTGCTTTTACTAGCCTATCTCGCAGTTCCTCTTGTGAAAGCCTGTATCTTTCACAAAAGTTTTCTGGATCGGCTTCAAACTCAATATTTCTCCTTACAATTTCCATTCTATCCTTAACTGAGTCTATTCTTCCTACAGTGACTGATAATGGAAAACGGTCGAGAAGTTGAGGTCTTAATTCGCCTTCTTCAGGGTTCATTGTTCCGATAAATATGAAGCGAGAAGGGTGGCTTACTGATATGCCCTCTCTTTCCACAATGTTCCATCCAGTGGCTGCAGCGTCCAATAAATCGTCAGCAATGTGGTCTGGCAACAAATTAACCTCGTCAACATACAGAATGTTCTGATTCGCCTCAGCTAGAATTCCTGGTTGTAAGGCTTCTATGCCATGCTTAATGGCTTTCTCCACATCAAGGCTTCCAATAACTCTGTCTTCAGTGGCGCCTAAAGGCAAGTCAGCAACAACCATCTCCCTCTCTTCAAATGGCAGTTTTTCTCCATTTCTGTATCTTTCACTGCATTTTGGACACATATTTGACGGGTCAAAAGGATTACAATTAAATTGGCAGTCTTTGACAACTGTTATTTTTGGGAGAATATCTATAAGGGCGCGAACAATTGTGCTTTTTCCTGAGCCCTTCGGTCCCCTTATGAGCAAACCGCCAATTTTCGGATTTATCGCATTTATCAAAATAGCGAGTTTAAGTTTGTCCAATCCAACAATTGCTGAAAAAGGGAAAACTAATCGCTTTCTTCGGGTAGCCAAGAGTGTTCTCCTAATTCTATAATAGATGATTTTCTAACCTATTAGTTTTGACTTATCCAATAATCTCAAATAACTTGTTGGGTTTTTCCGTAAACCTTTAGTTATTGTGTGCATAATATTATTATAGCATGGGATGAGACATGAGGAAAATGCTCCAAGCATCTATAATTACAATTCTTGTGCTCGCTATATTTGCTCCAATATCATCTACATCGTGTGCGCTACACTTGAGTTATATGAAACCAATGAAATTTCATGTATCTTCAGCTTACATTCAACCAGAGAGTGGTTCATCTCGACCTTTGGCTGGAAATAAATGGGCTGTTATAATCGGAATTGCAGATTATCAAGGAACGGGTTCTGATTTATGGCACCCTGATGAGGATGCAAAGGAGATGTATACGGAATTAACTCGGCAAAGAGGCTATCCGAAGGCTAATGTCAAATTGCTGACAAATAATAAGGCAACAGCTGCAGCCATTGTCAGTGCTATTGACTGGTTGATTGCTAATGAAAAGGCAGGTGATGAAGTTGTATTCTTCTACAGTGGACATGGCTATAGAGCGCCAGACTCTGACGGATGGGACAGTGATGTTGAATCAGACGGCTATGATGAAATGATTGTTACGTATGACTTTTACGGATTACCAGATGGCTGGTTCAAACAGAAGTTTGCAGCAATTGAAAGCACGAAATTTGCCTTAATGTTTGGTTCATGCCATTCAGGTGGCATGTTTGATGATAACGACGACCTACAAGGCACGGGAAGAATTATCGCATCAGCATGCAAGGCAGACCAATATGGTTGGGACTATTTATCTTTAGGCAACACTTTATGGGGTTATTATTTCGTAGATGAAGCACTGTTAGATAATAGAGCAAGCTCTGTTGAGGCAGCACACGCATATGCCTATCCACGCGTAGTTGCACAGCAACCAGATTCTCAACCACAATTGTACGATAATTACCCAGGCGACTTCACAATTTAGGCAAAAAACAGAAAACCACACCATCCATCTTTTTATGATAAGCATCAAGGCAAGAGACTATTCCCTTTTATGGGGCCGGGGCCGGGATTTGAACCCGGGCGCTAGGCTCCACAGGCC
>CAZAXN010000040.1:0-9300 GCA_964489195.1 uncultured Candidatus Bathyarchaeia archaeon | reverse complement strand
CGCCAGCGGAGTATCGCCTTGAGGAGCACGAGTTGGAGTGCGTCCAGGAGACTCTACACAGTATTGATTGCACACAATTAGGAGGTTTTTGTCTCCAATATTTGTAGCTTTAAATTTAAAGACAAGCCAATTTTCCATAGGATCAATGAAACTGAATTGTGTTTGTGAGAAATCAAGAACAAGGTCATTCTCCAAACCAGAAGCAGAAGATTTGGCGAATGGGAAACTTGACAGGGACAGAAGCAAGACGCAAAGTCCAAAAACCCCAATGATGAGAATTGGCTTCCTCATATAGAATCGACCCACGTTTTGCTATGTATAATTCACAATATAAAAATAAAACTTGTTAATTTTTGATCTAAATTTTCACTTCATAAATTAGTTTAATGCCGTTTTTTAGTTTGGGAGTACTCACGCAGTCATTGTTAACTTTGCTTCGTTTCAAAATTTCACGCTTTTAATTCATTTTTAGCAAAATTTGTAGTTGTCTATCTGTGTTCTTTTATCGTTGTTAACAGAAAGGGGCAAAAGGAAACTTTTAGAATGTCTGGAAACAGAAAAAAGAGGGGGGTATCATCACTTATGATGGAAATAGCCTTTTTTGGATTAGACGAGGATCGGATACATTACCTCAACATGGCTTTCAATTTCCTTTATTTGGGATTTTTCCATGCATCTCGCTTCAAAACATTTGGCAAAGTTAATATGTGTTGCTGAGAATATATCACAATACATCTCTGAAGCTGCATACAGTGGATGTTTCTACTTGTGCTTCCCTTCAGAAATAGCTTAAAACTGCAGGTTAAATTGAATGCGAGAACAAAGATTGTTGAAAGAAATAAGAGTAACTGCTTTTCCTCCAAAGCCTGAAGAGTTTTCTGAAAGACAAACCAAGTTCTACACAAAGTATGCTACTGTTGCTTTCAAAACCTTAACTAACCCTTTGTTTCAACGTTTTCTCAGTTGGATGATGGTGAGAGAAAACATAGATGCAAATACACTTGCAGACGTTCAAATTAGGGCTTTTCCTTTTCGGAAGGAAAATGGAAATGGACTTGCTGGAAAATTTAACAAGAAAGGTGGAATTTTCATCTACCCCAAAAGATTGGAATTTTGCAGGAAACTGATGCATGAGTTTGAAAAAGAAAACGTTTATTTCTACATTAAGGTTCGAGCCATGGCAACGCTAATACATGAGCTTCTGCACATAAAGTATTCTCATGATGAAGAAGAGGTAAGACGCCTTACAAGGAAATATCTTGACATTTTCACTCATTATAAGAATTCACGAAGTATGAATGACAAACGTATTTTGAATATTCTTTTCTCACCATAAACGTTTAATTTCTTCACTTTTTCATTAGTGGGCAAACTATTTTAAGGGCACTATTTTTCCAGTGAAATCCCTTTGAGTCAATCCAAACTCATCCTCAACAGTTCTCAGCTGTTTTTCATTAAATACTGGTCCGTCTCTGCACACGCGGTATTTACCTATAACACAGCTTCCGCATAAGCCTATAGCGCAACGCATCAAACGCTCAAGACTCGCCTCTAAAGCTATACCATATTTTTCAGCTAAATCTAAGACTTTGCGCATCATCTTTTCTGGACCACAAGTATAAATCACTTCAAACTTTTCCTTTTTCAAAAGCGTTTCTAATGGTGTTGTTGCTAAGCCCTTAATGCCGTAACTGCCATCTTCAGTTGTTGCAATTACATTTTCCTTATTGCATGTTTCTTCTAACTCTTTTATTAGAAACAGTTCTTTCTTTGTCTTTGCACCTACTACAAAAACAGGTTTTGCATTTTTGGCTATTGCCTTCTTAGTTAGAAATAAAAGTGGAGCGATTCCTGTTCCCCCTCCTACCATCAGCATTTTATTTGCTTTAATTTTGAAGTTGTTCCCGAAGGGTCCCCTAACGCCTATAACATCGCCAACTTTTATGTTGTTAAGCGCTTTTGTTGCTTCACCCACTTCTTTGACGAGTATGGAAATCATGCCATTTGTATTTGCATCCAGTATGCTTAAGGGAATTTCATCGACGCCTGGAATCCACAGCATTGCAAATTGTCCTGGTTTAGCTTTTGCGCACAGTTTGTCTTTGAAAGTGAAGATTTTCACTGTTGGGCTTTCAGCTTTTACGCTTAATATATGCGTGGTTCTATGCTGGTTATTTGCGATGTGATAAGCCGACAATTTCTTTCACGCTCTTGAAGCCTTTGTGCTTTAAATATTTATTCATTCCACTTGCCACTTTTTGAAACACTTTTGTGCCTTCTGTGGCTATTGCTGTACCAATTTGAATTGCAGCAGCGCCTGCCAACATAAATTCTACTGCATCTTGCCAATTGGTTATGCCGCCACAGCCTATTATCGGCACTTTAACACTTTCATAAACCTCGTAGACACATCTTACTGCGATGGGCTTTATTGCAGGTCCTGAAAGTCCGCCTACGCTGTTACTTAGGATTGGCATTGCAGTTTCTGTATCTATTGCCATGGCTTTGACAGTGTTTATAACTGTTAATGCATCTGCTCCTGCTTTGGCTGCGGCTTCTGCAATTCCGCGTATGCTTGTAACGTTTGGAGAAAGTTTAACAAATACTGGCTTATTTACAGAAGCCTTAACTTTCCTAACAACTTCTGCAAGAATTTTTGGGTTTTGTCCAATCTCTGAACCTGTTTCTTTAACATGTGGACATGAAACATTAAGCTCTAAAGCATCAGCACCCGCATCCACAGCCTTTCTGGACACTAAGGCATATTCTTCTGCTGAAAAGCCGTAAATGCTGACAATTAACGGCACCTTCAAAGCCTTTTTGGTTTCACTGATCTCCTTAGCGTATTCCTTTATCCCAAGATTAGGAAGCCCCATGGCATTAATTAAGCCATAATCAGCTTGGACTATTGTTGGATTAGCGTAGCCAACTCTTGGTTTTAATCCAATGGATTTTGTTACTATGGCTGCAGCTCCACCTTTAACTATGCTTTCAAATGTTTCTGCCGAGTAACCCAAAATTCCAGAAGCCAACATTGTTGGGTTAGCAAGTGTCAAACCAGCCAAATTAACTGTTAAAGGACCATTTTTCAAGTATTCTTTCCCCGAATTTTTAAGTTAGATTATATCTTTATCAAGATAAAACTTAGTACTTTAGGTGTGAACTTTGCCAAACGTTAGAAAGATTAGAGCGGTACTATTTGACCTAGGAGGAACACTTGTCAAAACAAAGAATGTTTGTGAAATCCATCAAAAGACATTGGAAATGTATGGAGTCGCGATTACTTTGGATAAAATTGTTGAGGCGCACAGTGCAAATCAGAAGGAGCTTGATGTCGAAGAAATGGCAAGGCTTGGAGAAGAATACTGGATTAGATGGAATTTGAAACTGCTTGACAGACTAGGCATAAAAGAGAGAAAGGAGTTCTTGGCTCGAAAAATTGATGAATTATGGTGGGATTATGCCGAACTGGAAACCTATCCAGAGGTAGAAGACACTCTCAGGTGTTTATCAAGTAGGGGAATCAAAACTGGTATGATCACGAATGGAACAGAAAAAGACTACAAACAAATTCTTCAAAAGCTTAACCTAACACACTATTTCGATGTTGTTGTGGGAATTGACGCTTGCAGGAAAGGAAAACCACACAGGGAAATCTTTCTTTATGCTCTTAAGAAAATTCATGTGAAGCCTGAAGAAGCAATTTTCGTAGGAGACTCGATCAAGCATGATTATGAAGGCGCCTATAAAGCCGGATTAAAACCCCTACTAATTGACCGAAAAGAAAACGCACCTCCTGATGTGGAATCCATAAGTAACCTAACACAGGTTCTTCGGTACGTTTAGACATAACTTGCATAACATAAATGTTCACAATTAACGGCATTTTAAAATAGTCTTCAATAATAGCAACATGTAACATGCATTAAATTTTGGTTTAATGGAATCCTTTTTATTCCGCTTACAACAAATTCGATGCACATTAGAAGGTTTAAGCATATGAAGTTGAAGGGAAGCAAAACTGAAAAGAATTTGCTCGCAGCATTTGCGGGTGAATCGCAGGCGAGAATGCGTTACACGTTTTTTTCCAACGTAGCCAAAAAAGAAGGGTATGAGCAGATATCAGCGATTTTCACTGAAACAGCAGACAATGAGAAGGAGCATGCTGAATTATTCTTCAAACATTTGAAAGGTGGAAATGTAGAAATAACATCAGCTTATCCAGCAGGCATAATTGGTTCAACAGCTGAAAATCTGCTAGCAGCTGCTGAAGGCGAAAAACTTGAATGGGGAACGCTTTACCCTAATTTTGCTGAAATAGCCCAAAAAGAAGGCTTTGCAGATGTTGCCCGCACTTTTCGCATGGTTGCTGAAGTGGAAGCCTATCATGAAAGGCGCTATAGAAAGTTGCTAGAAAATGTGAAGCAAAGTAAAGTGTTCAACAAAGATAAACCTGTTATGTGGAAGTGTAGAAACTGCGGTTACGTGTTTAAAGGAAAGGAAGCACCGGAAAAATGTCCAGTCTGTGACCATGCGAAAAGCTATTATGAAATATATTGTGAAAACTACTAAAGCAATCCATTTTTTTTATTTTTTTAGAAAATCAACAGCTTTTTCCACAAAATATTTCTGCAATCCACTTCTATTCGCAAATGTAACAATAACAACCTCGGCATCGTCTCTCTTTTTCAAACCTTCTATCAACACATGTTTCACCTTCCAATGAATAACTCCAACAACAAGCTTTTCACAATCAACAGCCTGTTTCACAGCTTCTTTAAATCTTTCAGAAAACAACTCCATAGGACCAATCTCATCTATACATATAACATCGCATTCCCTAACAGCCTTCAAAATAGCTTCTACACCTATGCTGTCAAGGTCACGTAAATTAACACGATATTTCCCAATTCTAGGGCCATCTAACTGGTTGACATGTGCAAGCCACCCACGTTTATTACTGCCTAAATCCAAAATCTCAAAGCCTACGCGCTCTCCACATAAGCGAACCTCACGGCTAATCATTCCACCGACACTATAGCCTTTAACCTTCAAAGCCTCAGCCACATCCAGCAACAATGTTGTCTTGCCCACACCAGCATTACCAGTTAAAAGCAAAACACGTTTTTTCAAAATCTCCACCATCCTAAAAATAGAATGCGAACCTTGCTCTAAAAATAGTTTATTATATACCAACGCTTATATCATTCAGCGTCAATGCTTCTTGAAAGTGAAAACAATTATGGGTCTCATTGAACTTATCAAGCGTGAATTCTCATTCTTCACGGGCAATTACCGCATACTAATCATAAGCTGGATGATAATGGATCTTGCCAGTGAGATGCCTACGCCAAATTATCAATATTATGTCAGAGACGTTCTAGGTGGAACAGGGATAGCCCTAGGCATAATTGGTCTTGCAGGTTTTCTCGGAATGGCAGCTGTAGCTTTTCCAGGCGGTTATTTGGCTGACAAGTATGGGAGGCGTTGGCTAATTTCCACCATGACCTTTTTTATGGCATTGTCGCATCTGTTTTTCGCATTTGCCCCTTCATGGCATTTTATCCTATTAGGAACAATTTTGACTAGCCTGTGCCTAATCTATCAACCTGCCTTATTTGCTATGCTGCAAGACTCGCTGCCGCCTGAACGTAGAGGAATGGGTTCATCGATTATACAGTTGATCCATAGTACACTTAACACGCCAGGTCCAATAATTGCGGGCTTCTTGCTATTGCAGTTTGGTCTAGAGTGGAGCATGAGAATCATTTATCTAATCGTAACATTTTGCTTCTTTATGGCTGCTGTGTGGAGACTTAAACTAAAGGAAATAGTCACATACAAGGAGCCCATACGTTTCAGATATTTCATATCATCCTATCCAAAAGCTATTAAGGAGAGCTTCAACGTCTGGAAAGTCGTTCCAAAATCAATGCTGTGGCTACTTATTGCACAAATTCTAACAATGTTTGGATTTTCTCTTTTCAGCGTCATCAACGCGCTTTATGCAAGAGATGTTCTTGGCATACCGCAAGAACAATGGTGGCTTGTTTTTATTCCGCTTATACTAACTATGATTATTGCTTCTGTCCCTGTTGGCAAGACGGTTGATAAGATAGGACGAAAGACTCCATTAATCCTTGGCATCTTTTCATTTGCCATAGGAACAGCAATCTTCATTTTTGGCAATCTCTTCACTGTTATGATTGCAATGGTATTATTCGGCCTCGGAAACCTATTAGTTGGAACAGCTTCTATGGCGCTTGCAGCAGATCTTGTTAATGCAGAGAACAGAGGCAAGGTAAGTGGGTTCACTAATTTTACGAGCTACATAATGAGTGGCATAGGAATGCTATTGGGCAACTATTTATATGTTGACTTCCTTCCTCAGCTACCATTCTATTTGGCACTAACGCTTATTTTACCCACACTTGTAATAGTGTTGTTTCTTGTGCACGAGCCTGCAAAAAGAGCAGCGTGAAAGACACTAGCTTCATAGCGATTCTTAATTTGGCAGATGGTCAGATTTAATAATTCAGAATCTACAATGTCTCTCTGGAACGCGGAACATGGTAGAAGAAAACTCGAATATCAATTTTCCTACTGAAATAATCACTGAAGGCAAAGCAAAACTTCTTATACCTAAGCTCAAAGCATTCGTAAAATCGCCATCTGAATATGCACCTTCAAAAGCTCCAGTTTTTTATAATCCAATCATGGAGCTAAACCGTGACTTTGCCGTTTTAGCCCTACAAGCCTATCAGAGAATGGTGAAGCATGAAATTTCTGTTTGTGAACCGCTTGCTGGTTGCGGAGTTAGAGGAATCCGTTTTGCTGTTGAGGTTGAAGGTGTGAAGAAAGTTTTAATTGCTGATATCAATGAGAACGCTTTCAAACTTGCAAACTATAACGTGCTCGTAAATGGACTTGGCGAACATGTGATTGTGAAAAACGAAGACGCAAATCATCTTCTGGCACAGTACGGTGCACCATACAAAAGATTTGATGCAATTGACATTGACCCCTTTGGTTCTCCAGTGCCCTATTTAGATTCTGCAATTCGTGCTTTACGAAACAATGGTTTCATTGCTTTGACAGCAACCGACATGGCGCCCCTATGTGGAGTGCATCCTAAAGCTTGTGTAAGAAAGTATGGCGGCAAGCCACTACGCACAGAGTATTGCCACGAATTAGCTGTTAGACTTTTAGCTGGATGCTTAGTCACAACTGCAGCAAAACAGAACGTAGGCATACAAGTAGTGTTCAGCCACAGCACAGACCATTATATTCGCGTTTATGCGATCATAAAATACGGCGCAAAAAAAGCTGATGAAAGCATACAAAACATGGGTCATGTTCTTCACTGTTTCAACTGCTTCCACAGAGAAACAACAAGACAACTATCCCTTCATGAACATTCTGGAAAATGCAGTGAATGCAACTCAAAGCTTAACGTGGCAGGACCATTATGGCTTGGAAAAATAGTTGACAAAAAATTTTGCGAACTGATGAGGCAAGGTGTCAAAAAAGATTTGGCGCATAGAAGTAAGATATGTAAAATCTTGGATTTAATAGATGCTGAAGCTGATGCTTCTTTGGGCTATTACGTAGTTGATAAAATGTGTGATAAACTGAATCTGCCCGCTCCATCCATAAAAAGAGTTATTGAGGCTTTGCAGAAAGAGGGTTTCAAAGCGTGTTTAACACACTTTAATTCTAAAGGAATAAGAACAGATGCACCAGCCATAAAAATAGAAGAAATTTTAAAGCTTTTAATTCGGAATCAAACTTAGACCATCGATAAATCTTGGATTAAATCGTGGCGACGCACTTGCATACTTATGCTATTGCTTTTGCAAGGATGAAAAAAGCAATATTATCCGTTTTATCTTTAAGTAATAGAATCTACATTGTCTTGTCTATATGAACGAAAAATTTGGAGGTGCCGTGAAACTCGGAAAAGTCATAGTTGCCTGCGCTTGGCCTTACGTAAATTATCTTCCACATTTAGGCACATTAGTGCAGGTTTTGTCTGCTGACGTTGTTGCTCGATATTATAGGTTGAAGGGCGAAGATGTAGTTATGGTTAGTGGTTCAGATGAGCATGGAACACCAATAGAAATTGAAGCTGTCAGGCTTGGGATTTCAGCGAAACAGTTAACCGATAAAATTCATGCAAAAGTTGTTGAATTATTCAAGAAATGGGGATTCTCCTTTAACAATTACACAAGAACAGAAAATCCTATTCACATAGAATTTGTGCAAAATCACCATAGAAAAATTTACGAAAACGGTTACATCTTCACTCAAGAAACAGAAATGCTTTACTGCGCAAAATGTGAACGTTTCCTGCCAGACAGATTTGTGGAAGGAAAATGTCCATACTGTGGATATGAACCAGCCCGCGGAGACCAATGTGACGCATGCGGTAGGCTTTTAGAACCAACGCTTCTAATCGAGCCTTACTGTGCAATCTGCAAAAGTAAGCCAACAGTGAAGAGAACCAAGCAGTGGTATTTTGACTTGACAAAATTCTCCGAAAAACTCAACGATTACATCAGTAATAACAAGCAGTATCCAATTAACGCTAGGAACTTTAGCTTAAACTTGATAAAAGAAGGATTGAAACCGAGGGCTATGACAAGGGATGTGGAATGGGGGATTCCCGCACCATTTCCTGGAGCAGAAGGCAAAACTTTCTACGTTTGGTTTGAAAATGTTCTGGGCTATGTTTCAGCAACCATTGAATATTTTAGAGGCAAGGGTGAATCTGAAAAGTGGAAGGAATTCTGGTTCCACAAAGACACAAAAACGCTCTATTTCATTGGAAAAGACAACATTCCATTTCATACAATAATCTTTCCCGCTTTGCTTTTAGCTTCAGACGAAGGTTACGTTCTGCCATGGAATGTTTCAGCAACCGAGTTTCTGCAGTTTGGAGGAGAAAAAGCTTCAAAAAGTCAGAGAGTAGGCATATTCATCGATGAAGCCTTAGAGCTTTTGTCTGCTGATTGTTGGCGATACTTCTTAATGGCGACACGCCCAGAAACGAAAGATTCAAACTTTTCATGGGAACTCCTCATCGAAAAGGTAAATGCAGATTTGAATGACACATTTGGCAATTTTATCCACCGAACATTAGCCTTCATAAATACGCAGTTCAACAGCGAAGTGCCACAGCCAACAGCATTAGATGAAAGTGATAAACAGATTCTGGAAATTTTGAAGGGTAAAGTAGAAACTGTTGCAGAGGAAATTGAAAATTGTAAACTTCAATCTGCTGCAAACAATGTAATAGGC
>CAZAXN010000039.1:0-23718 GCA_964489195.1 uncultured Candidatus Bathyarchaeia archaeon | reverse complement strand
AACAGTCAAAGAAGCCTGTCAACTAATCGAAGCTGGATTCGAATACGTCTGCGACGTTAACGGAGCAAAAATCTTCAGAAAAAGAAAATAACAAACCCTCAAAAGTGTTGGGGGTTTATCTAGAGTGCGGGGGGTGGGATTTGAACCCACGAACCCCTATGGGATAGGCGCCTCAGGCCTACGCCTTTGGCCATGCTTGGCAACCCCCGCTTATCTGGCTTGTTCTCTACTGTTCTATTTTATGGCAGAAATTAAATCTTGCTTAACTGGAGGGACAGTAATAAAAAAGAAAGATGATAAAACGCCTTTAGACTATGCGAAAGTCTTCCTTTATGGTTGTTAAAACGACATGGGTGTTTGTTCTTTCCATGTAAGGTATAGCCAAAAGCCTTTTGGTAAACTTGCTCAAGTCTTCCCTGTTCTTAAATTTGGCTATAATAACAGCGTCTATCAACCCAGTGACATCATAAACACAGCAAACGTTTGGAAGCCTTGCAATCTCGTTTTCAACTTCTAGAAGGCGGCCTTTGGAAACAGTTATTTCGCTGACCACTGTCAATTCATATCCAAGCTTTTCATGATCCAGTAATGTTGAATACCCTTTTATTACTCCGTCTTTTTCCATCCGTTTTATTCTTGATAAGACCGTGCCTATAGAAACGTTACATTGTTTTGCGATTTGCCTAGATGAAAGCCTTGCATCTGCAGTTAACGCTTTCATGATTTTGACATCTGTCTCATCTAAACTCATTCTCTATCAAACCTCCACTGCACATTCAGCTGAATAAGCACATCTTTTATTTAACATTTGCTCAAAAATTTGCTAACAATATTTTTATACTTGCAAAAACAATCCGTTAAACTATAAACTTGCTTCATAAGGAGATAACAAATGAAGAAAACAACTTTAGCTTATCTTGATACGTATTTAAAATTGATGAAAAACGCTGATTACATCATTCTACACTTCACAGACTTGATTGGATACCTCAAAGGAAGAACAATCCCATCAGAAGAAGCAGAAAAAGTCTTAACAGAAGGCGTGGGGTTTGACGGTTCCTCCATAATAGGTGGAGCCAACATAGAAGAAAGCGACATGATCATGAAACCTGACCCAGACACATTCACGGTATGCCCGTATTACTTCTACGAAAAAGGCGTGGGTAGCTTCATCTGCAACATTTATACGCCAGATGGCAAACAATTCCAAAACGACCCAAGATACATCTGCCAGAAAACTATGGAAAAAACATCAAGAGAAGGATACACGCCAACAGCAGCTGCAGAGTTGGAATTTTATCTCGTACAGAAAAATAAGAAAGGGGAGGTTTATCCAGTTGAAAATCACCTCATTGACAAACAAAGATACTTTGACGTCGCCCCAGACAGAGACATCACAGAAGCATATAGAATGGACTTATCCAATGCATTATCAACCATGGGAATCACGGTTGAGCGACAACATCATGAAGTAGGTTCGGCACAAAACGAAATAACATTCAAATATTCAAATCCACAGACAACAGCAGATAACATTATCCGCTACAAATTTGCAGCCAAAGCAGTAGCAAACAGAAAATATGGTTGGATAGCAACATTCATGCCAAAACCATGGTTCGGCAAAGCAGGCAATGGCATGCACATGCACATAAGTCTTTTCGACTCAAAAACTGGCAAAAACCTCTTCTACAACCCGAAAGGTTACGCGTACCTTTCTCAAACAGCCCAATATTTCATTGGTGGCATATTGGAACATGCCAGAGCCTTATGCGCAATCTTGGCGCCTACAGTCAACAGTTATAAGAGGCTTGTGCCAGGTTATGAGGCTCCAGTATATGTTGCATGGAGCAAAAGAAACCGTTCAGCACTCATAAGAGTCCCAGCATTCCCTCCAAACAGTGAAAGTGAGGCTAGAATAGAGTTTAGATGCCCAGACCCACTTTGCAATCCATACTTAGCATACGCAGTAATAATAGAGGCTGGATTGGATGGAATCAAAAAGAAGATTTCCCCAAAAGAACCAGTGGATACAAACATTTATCATCTCAGCGAAGCCAAACGCAAAGAACTCGACATCGCTGTTTTACCGAGTTCACTGAAAGAGGCTTTAGAAGAATGGAAAAGCGACGAAATCTGCATAAGAACATTAGGCAAGGAGAACGCTGCAAAATATTTGGACCTTAAAATGCAAGAATGGGTAGAATATGAGCCACATTTGCCAAAAAACAAGAACCAAGTAACAGCGTGGGAATTGCAAAAATATCTCTATGCTTAACAGTGACTGGGTTAAATACTATAATTAAATAGGATGCGTTACTCTGCAATTGTAGGAAGATGCAACATGAAATATGACGCAATACTTGTGCTTGATTTTGGCGGACAATACTGCCATCTCATAGGAAGAAGGATAAGAGAAAATGGAGTTTACTCCGAAATAGTCGCCCATGACATAACGCCTGAAGAAATTAAGCTTCTAAAAGAAAAATTCGACATAAAAGGCCTGATCATTTCAGGAGGACCAGCAAGCGTCTATGAGCCTAATGCGCCGAAGCCAAACTTAAAAATTCTTGATTTAGAAATGCCAATTCTTGGTTTGTGCTATGGACACCAGCTTATAGCTCAGATAGTTGGAGGAAAAGTTGAGCCGGCAAAACGACAAGAATACGGAATAGCCTATGTTGCAATAGACGAGCAAGTAGGGGTCTTAAAAGGGTTAAGCAAAAAAGAAAAAGTTTGGATGAGCCACAGTGACACAGTTTTTGCTATGCCAAGCGAATTTGAGGTTTTGGCACATACGGAGAATTGTCCAGTAGCCGCTTTTAGACATAGGGAAAAGCCGATTTACGGTTTGCAGTGGCATCCAGAAGTTGTACACACAGAGAATGGTAGTAAAATGCTACGCAATTTCATCTTCGAAGTTTGCAAATGTGAAGCTAATTGGAGAATGGAAGACGTTATAGAGAAAATGATCACAGAAATAAAAGCGGAAGTTGGCGAAGGAAAAGCCATAATTGCACTAAGCGGAGGCATAGACTCAAGCGTGGCCACAACGCTTGCAGCGAAAGCAATAGACGAGAAGCTTACAGCAGTTTTTGTAGACCACGGATTTATGAGAGAAGGCGAACCAGAATTCATTAAGAAAACTTTTGAAAAGTTTACACTAAACCTCATAATAGCAGATGCACAAACAAGATTCGCAGAAAAGCTGAAGGGGGTAGTTGACCCGGAAAGGAAAAGAAAGATAATTGGTGAAGAATTCATCCGAGTTTTTGAAGAAATTGCAGAAAAAATCGGTGCAGAATATTTAATCCAAGGAACAATTTATCCAGACAGAATTGAATCTGGCTTTAGGAAATTCTCTGATAAGATAAAGACGCATCACAACGTGGCTGGTTTGCCAGTGAACATAAAATTCAAAAAAATTGTTGAGCCACTTCGCGACTTATATAAGGATGAAGTTAGAAAAGTTGCAAAAATGCTTGGGTTACCAAAAGAGATAGTTTTTAGGCAACCATTTCCTGGCCCAGGATTAGCGGTGAGAATTATTGGAGGTTTAACAGAAGAGAAAGTTAGGATTGCTAAGAAAGCAGATAAAATTGTTAGGGAAGAAATTGAAAAAAGCGGTTTAGAAGAGAATTTGTGGCAATATTTCGCCGTTTTAACAGACACTAAGGCTACTGGCGTGAGAGGTGATGCCAGAGCTTATGGTTATGTTGTCGCTATCAGAGCCGCAGAAAGCCGAGAAGCAATGACGGCTAATTTCGCGAAAATCCCCTACACTGTGCTGGAAAGAATCTCAACGAGAATAACTAATGAAATACCAGAGGTCACTCGTGTTGTATATGATATTACGCATAAGCCGCCAGCAACAATAGAATGGGAGTGAAGTTTTCTTATACGTTTGGCTTCTCCAATAAATCCTCAATTTTGACCTTTTTCAACAGGTTGATATGCCTAACCAAGTCTTGAACAACAGTCTCCACAATTTTTCTGCCTTTTTCTGCAGATGCTGTTGTAGATATCCCAAAGATTCCGAAGTCAGTTTCATCCACTGTATCCAACGGAAATGCAATTCCCTCCGCCTGCAAAATATGTTCCCGAGGCTTTTCATCAACAGCCCTATCCACATGTACAATCTGTGGGTGCAAAGCTAAATTAACAGAAGTCTCTTCAGCACAAGCGTGTCCTCTTTCTTCAGGTTTAAAAATGTCGGGTAGGAGCTTATTAGCCATTAGCCACCATTGAAAAACTGAAACAAAAATTCCTTTTCCTCTTAACTCTCTGGCTAAATCCATCAAAGCAGGTCGGTTTCCGCCATGCCCATTAACTATTACGATTTTTCTAGCACCATAATACTCAAGCGATAGGCATACTTCTTTCACGTAATTTTTGAATATTTCAGGCGATATGGAAACTGTTCCCCAGAATTGCTTGTGATGAGAGCTCACTCCAAATGGGATCACTTGCAAGCAAACAACTCCAGTTCTTTTAGCGGTTTCTTCAGCTAATGCCTTAGCTATCAGATGGTCGGTTCCCAGAGGATTTTGCGGACCATGCTGCTCATTCGAGCCAACAGGAACAATTGCAACATCATTTTTTGCAAAATATCGTTTAGAATCAGTCCAACTCATTTCATGAAGCATAACGTTCAAGCTTTCCACTCCATTCACAAAATCGTTTATATTAAAAGGCTATTAAATATAAGTTTACAGTTCAAGCAAGACGGTGGAAGCTTATTGAAGGCTTTGATTTTGGCTGGAGGCTTCGGCACAAGATTAAGACCGATAAGCTGTACTAGACCGAAAATTCTATTTCCAATAATTAACAAGCCTTTACTGCAATGGATATTTGAAAGACTCATCAAAAATAACATTGATGAAGCGATATTGGCGGTTAATTACCAAACCGAAGTCTACATAAAACAACACAAAATTCCAAGATACGAATTGAAAATAAAATATTCACGAGACCCAATAAACAAACCACTCGGAACTGGTGGCTCCATTAAAAAGGCTGAAAAACTCTTAGGAGACAATTCTCCATTTCTGGTATTGAACGGTGATATATTCGCAGATTTAAACTATACAGAAATCTTGAAAAGACACGAAGAAAAAAAAGCTGTAGCAACAATTGCCCTTTGCAAGGTTAAAGATCCGAGCAGATATGGAGTTGCAGAACTAGCAGAAAACAATCGAATAAAAAGATTCATTGAAAAACCACCATTGAAGGATGCACCTACAAATTTGATAAACGCTGGTGTTTATGTTCTCAGCCCAAAAATCTTCAGCTACATTCCAAAAGGAAGAAGTGTTTCGATTGAACATGAAATCTTTCCGAAACTCGCTGATGAAGGCAAGCTTTACGGACATATTATGAAAGGCTTATGGATCGATATAGGCAAACCAGAGGAATATTTGGAAATAAACAGAATCTTACTCGATTCATTTGAGAACAAACAGGAAAGGAAAACTTTAGAAAAAGTTGAAGTAAAAAGCCCTGCCATTTTCGACAAGAACGTTGTAATAAGAGAAAAATCTGTTATTGGACCGCATGTAGTGTTGGGACGGACTGTTGTTATTGGAAAAAACGTTCACATAAAAGACTCTGTAATCTTTCCAAGAGTTACAATAGGCGATTTTTCATCAATAAATGGAGCGATAATAGGTGAAGGGGTAACCATTGGAGAAAGAGTGAAAATTGAAAAAGGCTGCATCATCGGCGATTTTGCCAAAATTAGAAAAAATGTGTCACTCACACAGAATGTTTCTGTTTGCCCAGCTGAAGAAATTTCTGAAAGTGCATTAACACCTAAACACATTATTTAGGAAGGAACATAACTATGTTAGGCCCCCAAAGACGCTTATTTGGCACGAATGGAATCCGAGGAGTTGTCAACAAAGAATTAACCCCAGAATTAACAATCAAAATAGGAACTGCAATAGGAACATTCTTTAAAGATTCAAAAATTCTTGTAGGTTATGATGCAAGAACAAGCGGTCCAATGCTTGCAAAAGCTGTTATTGCTGGTTTAAATGCTAGTGGATGTAATGTAATTTTCGCTGGAATGGCGCCAACGCCAACATTACAATATGCTGTAAAGAAACATAAACTTGATGGTGCAGTGATCGTGACAGCATCGCATAATCCTCCAGAATACAATGGAATAAAAGTTGTGTGGAATGATGGAATAGAAATTTCTCGCGAACAGGAAATCCAAATTGAAAACATATTTTTCGATGACAAAATAGTTTATGCGAAATGGGATACCATCGGAAAAACAAGCGGAATACACGGCATAATTGACGAGTATATAGAAGCAATAAAAAAACATGTGAATGCCACGAGCATAATCAAAAAACATTATAATGTTGTGGTTGATGCAGCCAACAGCGTCGGCAATCTAACAGCTCCCTATTTGCTTAGAGAATTAGGATGTAAAGTCATGACTATCAATGGGAATATTGATGGAACATTCCCTGGAAGACTACCTGAACCTCGACCAGAAAACCTTCAAGATCTGGCTTTGACAGTGAAAGCAGTGGAAGCAGATTTTGGGGTAGCATATGATGGGGATGCAGACCGCTCAGTTTTTGTTGATGAACATGGCGAAATTCACTGGGGAGACCAAACTTTCGCCTTAATTGAGAAGCATTTCCTAAAAGAAAACCCAAAAGAGAAAATTGTAACTCCCGTAAGTTCTTCAACTTTGATTAAGGACATTGCAGAGGCTTATAATGGAGAAATTGTATGGACCAAAGTAGGGAGTGTAACAGTTTCCCAAACTATGAAGACAATAAATGCAAAACTTGGCGGGGAAGAAAATGGTGGAATCTTTTACGGTCCACATCAAGCAGTGAGAGACGGAGCAATGGCAACAGCCCTAATTCTGGAGATCATGGCTAAAACCGGAAAGAAACTTTCAAGTCTTCTTGCAGAATTGCCAAAATATCTTATTGAGAAAGGAAAAGTGGAATGCAAAGAGGAGTTAAAAAATAAAGTCTTAAAAAAGTTAATTGAACAAGTGCATAGCATGAACATAAACACAATTGATGGTGTCAAATTATGGTTTGAAGACGAAAGCGCTATCCTAATAAGACCAAGCGGAACAGAACCTGTCTTTCGCCTCTACGCAGAAGCCAAAACTGAAGAAAAAGCTACGAAACTGGTTAGGGACTACAGTTTAAAACTTAAAAAGATAATTGAAAGTTTAGAGTAGAAAATCAGTTTCAAATCAATTCTCGCGGAGAAAACTCGTATGTCTTCAACAATATTGAACATAAAACCAGAAGAAATTGATACAACCGAAAAACGCAGAAACTATGCTATTTGCATAATAGGATGCAGACAGATAGGTATTCTCCATGCCTATCTCTTCGCAGAGGCAGGATTCAAAATCATATGTGCAGATGCAGATCAAACTAGAATAAATGGCATAATAAAAGGAAAACTGCCCCCACTGAAACATGAAATCGAGCTTAAACTGAAAAATCTGGCGAAAACTGGAATCTTAAATGTTACAACGGATTTTAAGTCAGCTGTTTCCCAAAGTGATGTCATTATCGTAACAGTGCCAGTGGAAATAGATGAAAAAAACAAAGCTGACTATTCAAACTTGGAGAGCACTTGCAAACTTGTCGGGTCAAAACTTCGTCGTGGCTCCCTAGTTATTGTTATGAGCATTACTGGTGTAGGAGTCATCCAGAGATTGATAAAAGACATTTTAGAAAACACTTCAGGGTATAAAGCCGGATGGGATTTCGGATTAGCATACAACCCCATCCAAATTTCAAAGGGACAATCATTGGAAACCTTGACGAATCATGAACGAATTGTTGCTGCAGCAGATCGAAATAGCTTAAATGCTGCTTTGAATATTTTGGGGATCATTGCAAAAGGTGGCTTGAAAAAAACTGTTGATGTGAAAGCTGTAGAAGCAGTTACGCTTTTTGAGGCAGTGCAGCGAGACGCAAATATTGCAATTGCCAACGAATTTGCTACTTTCTGCGAAAAAGTTGGCATAGACTATTTTAAGGTCTACGAACTTGCAAAAAGCAACGTCCAAGCCATACTTTCTTTGCCCATGCTGACTTGTGAAAATATTAAAGGAGAACCATATCTTTTAATGGAAGATTCTGAAAATCTAAATTTAAAACTGCGCATTCCTGCAATCGCAAGAGAAGTTAATGAAACAATAATCAAACATGCAGTCAACTTGACTAAAGATGCACTAGTGAGTTGCGGAAAAACATTAAGAAGAGCAAAGATCTCTCTGCTTGGAATTGTGCGAGTGCCAAACATGAAAAGCCCGCCGAAAAGAACTATAAAAGAAATTGCTCGGATGTTGGAAGCAAAAGGCGCTAAAGTTAGTCTATATGACCCCTACTTTACAAGTAATGAGCAAAATGAGATAAAACGTAACCTTAAGAGAAATCTATCTGAGGCTTTGGAAGGAACAGACTGCATATTAATATTAACTGGACATGACCAATTTAAACGCATAAACCTAAAGAAAATGAAGATGCTGATGAAAATGCCGGCAGCAGTTATCGACTTTGAAGGTGCTGTTGAAGTTGAAAAAGTTGAAAAGGAAGGATTCATATTTCGTGGTTTTGGAAGAGGTGTTTGGACGAAATGAAAAAGTTAGGTGTTGCAGTTATTGGAACTGGTTTCTGGGGAAGAAACCAAACAAGAGTCTTTAAAGAATTGGAAGATACAGAGCTGTTAGCTATCTGCGACATGAACACTGAAAGAGCGCAAAATGTGGCTAAACAATTCAATGTGAAAGCTTACACAAATGTTGAAAAAATGTTGAAAAGAAAAGACATAGAAGCTGTAAGCGTATGCACATGGTCAGTAAGTCTTGCAAAAACAGCATTGAAAGTATTGAAAGCGGGAAAACATGTTTTAGTTGAAAAACCCATGGCAACAAATGTAAAACAAGCGGAAAAACTACTTAATGCAGCTAAAGAAAAAGAATTACATATTACAGTTGGTTTTTTGATGCGATTTATCCCAGGCATTCAACACATTAAAGATGCAATCGAAAAAAAGACCATTGGCGATTTAGTGTGTGCAACAGCCAAAAGAGTTTCGGAATGGCCAAGTAGAATAGGTGATGTGGGAGTTGTCAAAGACATGGCTATTCATGATATAGACATTACAAGATATCTCTTCGGTGAGGAACCCACCGCAGTTTACGCAAAAACTGGATGTATGCAACATAAGAAGTTCGAAGATTATGCCCAGATAATGCTAACATTTGATAGTGGAAAAAGCGCTTTTATAGAGTCCAACTGGCTAACACCATACAAAACAAGAACATTAGTGGCTACTGGAAGCAAGGCAATAATGAAACTTGATTATATAACACAAGAGTTGACGATTGAAGATGCAAAGGAGACAATACAACCAAGGTATCTGTGGCAAGAACCCTTAAAACTGGAGCTTCAACACTTTGCAAATTGCATATTAAAGAAGGAGAAGCCATTAATAACGGGGACAGATGGTTTGAAAGCACTTCAAATTGCAGAGGCAACGCTAAAATCTTCAGCAACAGGAAAAGTGGTAAAACTAGACTAAAGCTTCAAACTTAGCGGAGATTGAACGGTTTACCCTCTTGCAAAATCTTTTCTGGAATTTTGTCCTTCCACTTCTTCAAGAATGGCAAATCCTCATTTTGCTTTCGCAGTTCATCAGGAAGCATTTCTGGAATTTCGTCTCGTATTGGATACCATCTTAAGCATTTTGGACAGACAATAAGACCTTCAACTATCTCCTCTTTCTCTTCAAAAACATGCAATTCAAGCGGGTAGTACTTATCAATTGGGCATGCAAGTATTTCCATAAGTTTCTTCTTAATGATTAATCCCTCCAGATGCATTTACATTTTAAACTATAAAACTTTTTCACAAACTATTCGTTCATTGGCACCTTTTGTTACGAATAAATATTGCATTCACTTTTCTGCTTTGCTTTAATGTCTAAAACGATTTGATACCAATTTGGACCAACAGATCGAACAATACGGCCAAAGGGGATTTCAAACGCCACATTTAAGCTTTCAAGCCTTTCAGTTACTTTTTGATTGACTTTCTCAATTGGGTTCTCATTTTTCCATGCATGTTCAAAATCGTAGTAATGTATCCATCCACCAGACTTTTTAAGAGCTAACAAAGCGTAAGGCAAGTACTCATAGGCTTTTTCTGGTAATGGCATAAGAACCCTATCTGACACATGGCTTAGTTTTTTCTCAATAATTTCCTTTGCGTCACCAAGTATGGGTATTACCCTTCCATACAATCCGTTCAGTCTAACATTTTCACGCATATTCTGAATAGCCACAGGATTAATGTCGATAGAATATATTGTCTCTGCATCGGAGTATTTTCCAATAATTATGGAAAAACAGCCAACTCCAGCAAACATGTTCACTATAATTTCTCTATTCTTGACTTGTCTAGTGATCCGCTTTCTTTCATAGAAAAGTCTTGGCGAAAAATAGCATTCTTCAATATTAACAGAGAAAATGCATCCTGATTCCTTGTGAACAGTGCAAGTTTTGTTTTCTCCTGCTATGAATTCTAATTTTCGAAGCCTAAAATCGCCAGAAACTGGACTTGTCTGAGCTAAAACTGTTTTAACATTTTTATGAACATTCATAATGGCTTCCGCTATTGCTTTACTGTGTTTTTTGGAAGCTTCTGTGAACCGAATAATTGCTATGTCTCCTACAATGTCATAAGAACTGTAAATGTTTGCCAAGTCTTCAGCGGAGAGAATTTCCGAAAGTTTTCTTCTTAAACTTCTCAAATTTCACCATCTAATTATGAGATATAGCATTCTGGAAACATTTAAAAGCAGAATAGATTTTCTTTGTAGGAGAGGAAAAAGAAAATGGAAAAAACATCAAGCGGAATCGTTTACGAGTGCGTGAGATGCGGAGCAAAAGTTCCCTCAGAAGAGCTTGAGCTTCGAGGTGGAGAAATAAAATGCATAATCTGTGGATATAGAATTCTGAAAAAGATAAAACCTCCAGTTGTTAAACGTGTTCCAGCCAAATAATAAATCAAAAAAAGAAAGAATAAACTACTATATCAGCAGAATCAGTTATTGACAGCAGTAACAGAAAGCCTAAAAGATTTCTTTTTCTCTGATTTTGCGAAGAGCCCTACCGCGAAGTTTTATTGCTGGACCAACAACCTCTTCTGGCTGCTTTTCAACAGTCTTCCTTTTAATAGTTTCTCCACAAATTCCTCTTGGAAGCAGTCGCCTTTTTATGCAAATAGCATATGTACAATTGGCAACATTACACATGTCTTCAGTCCATCTGCACCATACGCCATCACGGCGATAAATAACAGCGTTTTTTGCACATTTAAAGGATTGGCATGTTGGAGAACAAGTTTTTTCCTGCGCCAATATTTACACAACCTTTGAACATTTTCATTGATAAAACTCGATGTCTCGCAACTTTTTTCTCTAACAATATCTTTTCACTAAAGTTGATATAAAGTTTTTTCTCCCAAACTCCTTATTTCCAATCTAGCTAGAGGTAGGTTTCAGTTTAAAATGTCTCCTTCGATAAATTTCTACCAGAAGAACCGCTATCACTGAAGCTATGATTATTATTGCTGTTATTAAAATGCTTGTTTCAATGAAGAAACCTGCCAATACAACATACTCTTCTAATTTGATTGGAATAGTTGCCGAACTGTCAGCAGAGAAGAACGTGGTCATATACGGCTGTTTTTCATCAAACAGGTAAATTGCCACCTGTAGATTTCCACCAGTAACGCCATCAAAGGTTGCTGCGCCATCAGAGCCTGTCAGTTTTGAAGATAATGCCAATCCTTGACGCAGAAGTGTGATGTTTATGTTTGAAATTGGCTGTCCAAAATAGTCAACAATTTTAATGGAAATCGAGAGACCCCAAAGCTTACAGTATATGGTTACATTTTTATCATAAAACACGTCAGTAGTTGTTTCATTCAGTTTTATTCCTTTTAAATCAAAAACTTCTATGCGATATTTGCCAAAAGCACAGTTAAACTCAGCCATTCCATTCATACTAGCGTTTCCTTCATAAAGTAGCCCACCCAACAATTCTTGAACCTTAACCTTAACATTACTGATTGGCACACTGTTTGCATCAGTTACATTAACTCGCAAAACACGCAAAGGACAGGCAAATGTAACATTATACCAAGCCACGGCATTTCCATCCAAGAGCAATGTTGTCAAGCTTGTCACATTGAATGAAACTCCATAACGAGAGGCATTCAAAGTATAGCTAACGTTAGGCAATAGGGAATGTGCTATAGTTGAGCCATCAACATCTGTAATTAGCGTTCTATTTTCTCTCGTTAAATAGATTTGTGCTTCAGGAACCAGAATTTTATTTCCACCTTTAAATGCGTAAACAGAAATTTTCAGATTGGTAAGGGTGCAATTGAAAGTAAACGATGTTGCTTCAGTAACGTTTAAAGTATATTCATAAACCTTTGCGCTCTTATAAAATGCCTCAAACTTGTAGTTTCCAATTTCAAGCTTCATTGCTGCCAAACCATTGGAGTTGCTTGTTGCATTAGCAATGGACTTGCCATTCTCGAAAGCTTTAACTGCTACGCCCTGAACGATTTCTTTAGCAAGGTTTTTAGTTGTTATATTAACGTCAAAGCCTGGAACAGTGAAGCTTTGGGTATCTGCAGGTATTTTTTTTGTTGCGTCTGGTGGCAGCCAAGTAGAAGTAATGTTGACAATGTAAGTTCCAATTGATGCGTTTTCAGGAATCGCCCAATTTGCTAAAACCAAGCCCTCTTGGGTAGCGTTTACGTTAAGTGTGGGATGAATTGTCTTTCCGCTAGATGTTATTTTTATCGTAACACTTTCGTTTGCGTGATATCCAACAGCTTTGATGCCTACAGATTGGCGTCTATGATATTCTGTAGAGTTTGTTAGGCCTATCGTAAATGTATCAGTAGCTAATGCAGTTGTTGCTGTTTTATTGAAGGCAACGGTGTATACGCCAACAAAGTTTGTGTTAGGTGTTCCACTGAAACTGTTCGGGTAAACTAACACGGCGTTTCCACTTCCATCGTTAGTCGTATTAAGTTGTGTAACCCGCCAATAGGTCTCATTTCGTGGTGTAGGAGGTCTAACAGAAACGTTTGCATGGTAAATAGTGTTTGATTCTCCACCAGTGACATTCACTTGTATAGTGATGCTGCTATTTTCTTGTAATTGTTTAGGCGGTTCAATTTTTGTTATTGCCTTGATATAATATGCAGGTTCTATTAAAAACCATGTTGTAGCGTTACGGTTTTTTTCAACATCTTGTAATGTTATCGTATAATTTCCCTTAGGAAGCACTGGCACATTAAAGGTGGTGTTCACTGCATTTCCAACGGCGATTGTCTCACTAACATTGATGTTGGCAAACCAAATTCTGTAAACTCCATCAGTAGTATTTATGGTTCCAATAATGCGAACAGCATCTCCAACATTTCCAAGCTTAAGAGAAGGGGTAATAGAAGTGATTGCTACATCTGTGGCATTTACACCAGGAAGAAGTGATGGGAAAGTGAAAATTGTAGTTAGCATAATTATGAGAAAAATGATTATAGTTAGTTTCTTCACGTTATCTTACTCTCCGTCTATTCTGCATAGTTTTCAGGCTATTTTGAACACATTTACTATTATGGAGTGTTTTAAACTTTACCTTTTATAATACATGCAATTATTCTGAAATCGCTAGTATCTGTGTTTTTGTTAATAAATAATTGTTGATAAAAAATAGGTTAAATGTTTAAAAAGCCAAATACAGTTTAAACTCTGAGGCTTCAGCATGATTGATGAAATTTTGGGATTAGTGGCAAAGCATGAAGAATGGCGTGGAAAACAATGCTTAAATCTGATCCCGTCAGAAAACATCATGAGCCCTACAGCACGAAAACTCCTTTCATCAGAATTTGTGCACCGATACACGGCGCGAGACCATTACTATATGGGTACACGTTTTACAGATGAAATTGAAGAATATGGCGAAAAATTAGCTAGAGAAGTTTTTAGAGCAGAGACAGCAGATTTGCGTCCGCTCTCAGGACACATTGCAGACCTAATCTTTTTAGCTACCCAAACAAAGCCAAATGATACACTTATGTGCATTTCTCCAGATGATGGAGGATACCCAGGGATGTGGAAAGATGGATTAGCTGGATTTTTAGGTCTTAAAACAGTGGCTTTTCCATTTTCAAAACATGATAGAAACATAAGAGTAGAACAGGCAAAAGATTCTATAAGGCTATTAAAGCCTAAAATTGTAATATTTGGTGCAAGTCTAATCACTTTTCCACATCCAGTTAAGGAATTAGCCAAAATTGCCAAAGAAAACGATGCAATTGTAGGATTTGACGGTTCACACGTGATGGGACTAATCGCTGGGCAACAGTTTCAAGATCCACTACACGAAGGAGCTTACGCCTTGTTCGGCTCAACTCACAAAAGCTTTTTTGGCCCTCAAGGCGGCATTGTTCTGGCTGATAAAGAAAATGGAGAAATTATTAAAGAGAAGATTTATCCAACTTTCGTGGATAATGCGCATTGGAACCGCATAGCTGCACTGACTTTGGCATTGGCTGAAATGAAAAAATTCGGAAAAGCCTACGCAATACAGGTAATTCGCAATTCGCAAACGTTGGGTAAAGCTTTATATGATTATGGCTTTGCGGTTGCCTGCCAACATTTAGGATTTACGCAATCGCACCAAGTTATATTAGACTATAAACAGGGTAGAGTCTTTGCAGAAAAACTGCAAAACGTAAACATCATCGTTGACTGTGTCATAAGGATTGGCACATGTGAGGTTACAAGGCGAGGAATGAAGGAAAATGAAATGCTGAAAATAGCTGAATTGATCAAAAGGGCATTAATTGACAAAGAAAAGACAGAAAGTATAAGAAAGGATGTTGCTAAACTTTGTGCAGAATTTCAGAAAGTTGAATATTGCTTTGATGAATAACTGCTTTATTAGAGAATCGCCCTTTTTGTTATTTACAAAAATGCACAGTTTAGGAGAGTAGTCATTTTTGGAAACAGTTATACCACCTTCACTTATTCAAGCCTTAAAAAAACAAAAGTATCATTTTGTCGGACGCCATTCGGCAGTTAAGAGATGTAGATGGCTTTATGAAACCTTAATCCATGATAGACCATGCTATAAGCAAAAGTTCTACGGAATAAAAACCCATCAATGCATCCAAATGACCCCAACACTCTTCTATTGTACTCAACAGTGCCTATTTTGTTGGAGAGCTCAAAGCAGCGACCTCCAAATCAAGTGGAATGAAATGCAACTGCCAACATGGGATTCTCCGGAAGAGATTGTTAATGGAAGTATAAATGCGCAGCTTCGAATCTTAAGCGGATACAAAGGCAATCTGGAGGCAAACAAACAGAAATTTAAGGAAGCATTAACTCCAAGGCATGTAGCCATAAGCTTGACTGGAGAACCAACGCTTTATGGACACGTAGGAGAGTTAATTCAAGCGTATCACAAAAGAGGATTTACAACATTTCTCGTTTCTAATGGAACTATGCCTCTTGTTTTAACAAATTTAACCGAAGAGCCCACACAGCTTTACATTTCTGTTTGTGCCCCAGATAAGAGAAAATTCAACGATATTTGCCGACCTCAAATTCCAAAAGCTTGGGAAAAACTCAATGAAACTTTGGAGACTTTATCCAGCTTTAAATGTCCAACAGTTATTCGAATAACTTCAGTGCGCAATCTGAATATGGAAAATATAGAAGGCTACGCAAAACTTATCGAAAAAGCTAATCCAACCTATATTGAACCAAAAGCCTATATGCATGTTGGATTTTCTAGGCTTCGTTTAGGCTACGAATGCATGCCAAGCCATAAAGAAATTCAAGGATTTGCTAGGCAAATAGCGAAGGAGACAAGTTATAATATTATTGATGAAGTTGAAGAAAGCCGTGTGGTGTTGTTAAGTAGACTTGAAAAACCGATAAAGTTCACTAAAGGTTAGTTTTGCAAATGAGTCAAAATATAAGTCTCAGCTCTAAATCTGAAGGGTATGTTTTGAATTAATGAGAATAAGGCTTAAATAATCCTAATTGACTATTGCCTACAAACTTAAACCGATAATTCAAGTGAGGTGTAAGAATGGTTAAAGAAGGACGAGGACGTTTGTTCAGAAGAAAAGACGGCAAATACTTGATCTACCTACCTAAAGACTTCGCTGAAGACAGCATGTTCCCGTTTAAGGGCTCTGACTCCATATTTGTGAAAGTAAGCTTCAAGATTGGAGATGACAAACTCCTCATAGAAAAATGGAAAGAACAAGCAAGTTAATAGACATCAAAATCCTCAGTTTTTTATTCTCATTTTTTGAAAACAAAAAAATATTTCTGCATCTTCAGTGTTAAACGCAAGTGTGCTAGCTTTATGACACTGTTAAGAAATATTCTGAAAGAAATAAGAGAAGAGTTAAAGGAAAAAGAAAGTTTGCGGGAAAATGCTCAAAAAGACATGCGAAAAGCAACAAGCCTTTCTAAGCAAGCAATATTGATGATTCACCAAAAAAGGGTAAAGGAGGCAGAAAAACTCGTCGGAAAAGCTACAGAAATAATTTCAAAGCTTAACACTGCTTCAGCCAGCTATCCACACATTATTTATGGTGGATTATTTGATGCTGCACTTCAAGAATATTCTGAAGCAAACATATTCCTAAACCTAATTAAAAAATCAAAATTTGTAACACCGGAAGAGATTAACATACCTTCAATTGATTATGTGCTCGGATTAGCTGATGTTATAGGGGAATATAGGCGCATGACGCTTGACGCTTTGCGGGAAGGAAATGTTGAAAAAAGCGAAAAATGTTTAGAGATTATGGATGAAATTTATGTTGAACTTATGGCGATGGATGAAGCATACATGTTAGTTCCAGGACTTAGAAGAAAATGTGATAATGCTAGAAAAATCATAGAGACCACGCGGGGAGATGTTACACAGGAAATCCGCAGAAACATGCTGGAGAAATATTTGAAACGTTTTGAAAGATTGGCAAGAAAGGGAAAATAAAGTTAATGATACACTGAGTAAAAAACATGCATGCACGCAGTGTAAAATCTTCATTTTCTGTTGAAAAAGCACATAAAGCACAATTGCTATTGTCCAAACGCATAATTTTCGAAGATGCCTTACCTAAAAAAATCAGTTTGGTTGCAGGGGTAGATGTTGCTTATGAAAGAGGAACCTCCATTGGTGCAGTGGCAGTTTTGGACTATGATTCTCTTGAACTTGTAGAATCCCAAACAGCTTTCTGTGAAACTTCTTTTCCATATATTCCGACGCTGCTTTCTTTTAGAGAAATACCGCCAGCCGTTTTAAGTATTAGAAAGTTGCATATTCAACCTGATGTTTTCCTTGTTGATGGTCAAGGTTTTGCTCATCCATATCGTTGCGGTTTTGCAAGCCATTTAGGTCTGGTGATTGCCAGACCAACAATAGGTGTGGCAAAGAGTAAATTGTTTGGAGAAGTTCAAGAGGCTGAAATTGAAGAAAATGTTGCTTTGTTAAAACATAAGGATGAAGTTATCGGAGGAGTTGTTACCGCAAAGCGTGGATGTAAACCTATCTATGTGAGTGTTGGACACATGATTTCACTTGAAACAGCCATTAAAATAGTTAAACATTGTATATGCAATGACCGTATTCCAGAGCCAGTGTTAAGAGCACATGAACTGGCAACATTAAAAAAGCAAGAAATCAATAAATAGAAAGCGGGAGCAAAGTGCTTAATCCTAAACTTAAGGCATTAGCAAATAAGATTCATGACGAGAATCTTCGAAAGAAAGTAACCGAGTTGTTGGAAAACCCAACATTTGAAATAGGTGGAAAAAAATATTACGGCTTACCCCTCGAAATTTCACCTGCTGGACGTTCTCATCATCATTGTTATCCCGGAGGCTATGTTGAGCATATTGCATCAACAGCCAACATTGCATTGGCAATGTGCAACTCAGTGGAGAAAGTTTACCATGGAAAAGTGAACCGCGATTTGGTTATAGCGGGTGTTTTATTGCATGACATTTTCAAACCCATTACGTACGCCGCAAATAAGAATGGAGGCTACAGCTCGACACTTCTGGCAGATTACATGGATCACTTATCTCTCGCAATTTCAGAACTTGTCCGAAAAAATTTCCCATTAGAAATTGTTCACATAGTCTCTGCTCACCATGGAGAATATGGACCTATAAGACCACACACCATAGAAGCCTTGATTTGCCATTTAGCAGACTTAACAGATTCACGAATGAACAGTGAAATCTTGAATGCAGCACGATATCTTGCAAGAAACGCTGTAGGCGAAGAACTGTATGGATTGACTTCGAAGCAAGCTTTCGAAATAATCCTCTCGAAGTCCATTGAAGGCTGGAAAGGCGTTACAAAAACAGTTGAGAAGATAAAACGGAAAAAGAAAACACGTAAGGCTTAATAACTTTGTCCTATTTAAAAATGGAAAAATGGTGAATGCCAAAATGGAAATATCATTTGAAGAATTTCAAAAGCTAGATATGCGCGTTGGAAAAATCTTGGAAGCAAATCATATTCCTGGCTCGCGAAATCTCATAAGAATGATTGTTGATTTTGGAACAGAGAAAAGGCAAGCAGTGGCTGGACTTTTACAATGGTACAAGCCAGAAGCTCTTGTGGGCAAAAAATGTGCATTCATCCTGAATCTTCAACATAGGAAAATGATGGGTGTGGAATCTCAATGTATGATTTTTGCTGCTGAAGATGATAAAGGCAATGTCGTAATCATTCAACCAGAAAGAGATATTACAGAAGGAAGCAAAATACACTAGACACTGACTAGATTTGAATTGTGAAATTCTCCGTTTTCTTAACTGAGCAATTGGGCAATAATGTCAGCATTCTTTTTGCTTTCAGCCAGATAATTCACCATTTCTATGTCCAAATCAAGCCATTTAGCGATTCCAGCAGCCATTTTAGGATTGTTCCTGAAAATTATTTTCAGGTAGGGCAAGATTTCTTTGGAAGCTCGATTAGCCGAAATGTGGCATTTGCGCTTAATTTTATATCCTATACTAAGCTGCATTGCACGTTCTGTCTTAGACCTTGATAGCATTTGTATTCGCTCAGGAAACTTGAAAGGTATCCAACCGTGAGTTTCAGTGTTCTGCCTAGCCATTGCCACACCCGCAGTCATGTAATCAATTACGTAACGTGTGAAACTCCAGTCTTGCGTGGAGCGAATTCTACCACGATAAAGATCTGCAATTGAAAGTGAATCCATCGCCTTGGCTAGGTCGCTTGGATCAGTCAAATGTGCTGGAACATTTTCATATATCCATTCAAAAAGCATGTCAATATCCACATCAGCCATGTCTGCAGCTTGTTTTGCGCCTTGACACGTTTTCCCATAAAATATTAACCTTAAAACGTTAAAAATTGTCTCTTGCCTATCACGGTAACCAAGCCAAGAAACATCCTCATAAGCTAATGTCCTCTTGCCTTGAGCTAAGGCTTGAAGATCGTTTATTGCAGAACGTACATCACCACTAGAGCGTTGAGCAATAAACTTTAATGCACTTTCTTCAGCCTTAATGCCTTCTGTTTCGCATATAACTTTGAGGCGCTTCATAACTTCACTTGCAGAGGGTTTCTTAAACTCGATGAGAAGGCAATAGTTGCGAAGATTCGTGAAACGCGGATCATAGGGGTTGTTTGCAATTAAAACTACTGGACATTGAGCAATTTTTATGATTTCAGTTATCGCTCCCACACCGCCCTTATCAGCAGTTCCAGTTAATCCATCCAACTCATCAAGGAGAACAAGCCTTTTTCCACCAAAAAGTGATCCAAATTGTGAGGCTAACCCTGCAAATCGCTTTACAGCCTCTTCTGTTCGGTAATCACTAGCATTTTTCTCCACCAATTCCATTTTCAAATCTGTGGTTAAAGCTTCAACAGTAACGGTTTTCCCTATTCCTGGCGGTCCATACAAAAAAGCAGCTCTCTTTTTTGGAATGCCCTTATCCCAAGATTTAATCCAATCAACTAATTGCTGAGTTGCTTCTTTATTTCCAACAACTTCCACTAAAGACTTTGGTTTATACTTAAGCGTCCAAGCTGCATGCAATATTCTAACACCTAACTTGCCTTTTTCAGTTCGTAACCAGCTTCAACAAGCCTAGCTAATAAAGCGCTCAGCTGAACCTCTTCATCTGCACCTTCAACAAGCCGATAGTCTATTTCACCGACAATGTCAGCTAACTTTATTTTCCACAATTCAGGAATACTACTTCTGAAGATTTCAGTGTGAATCTGCCTAATTATGTCGCTTCCAGCTACACCATACTTTTGAATCATGTCACGCAAATGTTTTCTAGCCTCTATAAAGTTACCATTCATAGCGATCTCGATCATTTTCTGCACATCAGCAGGATGAGCTCTTCCAGCAATTGAATAGACCACTTTAGCATCCACCGGCTTGTCCAATGAAGCCGCAGCTTGCAAAGTATTTATTGCCTTTCGCAAATCTCCGCTGCAAACTTCAAAAATAGCATCTAATCCATCCTTTAGAAGTTTCACATCTTCTTTTTCTGCGATATGCCTCAGATACTTATCGTGCTCCTCTCTTGGCAAGAAGGTGAAACGAAAAGGTGCACAGCGGGATTGGATGGGCTCTATTATTTTTCCGCTGTAGTTTGCACATAAAATGAATCGGCATGTTTCCGTGTAACGCTCCATTGTTCGCCTCAGTGCTTGCTGGGCATCAGCAGTCATATTGTCAGACTCATCCAAAATCATAATTTTAAATGGAATTTCTCCAATAGAACGGGCTCTTGCAAATGTTTTCACAGTCTCCCTAACAACATTAATCCCCCTCTCATCACTTGCATTCAACTCCATAAGATGCTCCCTGTAAACATCGCCATAAAGGTCTCTAGCTAAACAAAGCGCTGCTGTGGTTTTTCCAGTTCCAGGAGGCCCAGCGAATATGCAGTGGGGCACGTTCTTGGATTTAACAAAACTTTTCAAACGTTCAACTATTTCCTTTTGATTGACCATTTCATCTAATGTTTTTGGCCGGTATTTCTCAGCCCACATTTCAAAACTCAAGGAAACAACACCTCTCTAAGAGTATAAACAGAATCGCTAATAAATGCTACCAAAAGTCAAAATAAAAAATCAACAATGATGACCAATTGTATTTTATTTTTCTAATTGCCTTTCTTCTTTCTCCAGAAATGCTGTTAGAAATATGGCATATTCGCAAGGGTGTTCATTTTGAAGCAAAGATTTTATTATTTTGATTTTGCCTTTTTTGCCATGGCTAACCCTTGAAATTACGTAATCAAGAGTTTTCTTGCGAAGAGTACAAAGCCAAGTTTTCTGTTGGTTCTTTACAAGCTTGTAGTATGGACAACTTTTATACTTAAGTGTAAAGCCACCTTCAAAATATTCTATTTCCACTTCAATGCCCAATTCTCTATACATGTCAATTAGCCTATCACCCACTTCCCTGATTGTCCATGGATAGTCTTCAGGAAACAGTTCATCTAACTGTTCCTTCTCAAGAGCAAAAGCTTCTTCCACAGAATTGCAGGAAGACATTTCATCAACTAGTGTTTGCATTATTCTTTTCCGTGGCATTGGTTCGAGAATTGGCTTTTCTAAAAGTTTTAGTTTGAAGCTTAGGAGATTCTGGAAAACTGTTGTTGATATGTCGTAGCCGAGTTCTCTAAACATGGACTCTATTAGAGTCCGTTGACTGTTTATGACCAATGGATCGATCCGCTTGAATATTATGCTGAAATGTTCATCATCAATAAATCTAACTTCAGCATCGGGCTGTATTGCATTAATGCTTTTGAGGATAAAATTCTGTGATAATCTCTTTATTTTTTCATGGTCATTTCTTGCAAGCATTCGAATGGCGTTAGAAATACGCACTCCCGTAGCACGATATATTTCATCAAATTTTCGCCTATCAGTCTCATAAACTTTTGATGCGAAAGAATCAAACAATTCTCTAGGAACAGGAATCACATCTAAAAATTGCTTGCCAATAGTTTGGAAAAGACTTAATTCAGCTAGTTGATCAAGAAGACTTTGATCTTCTGCTCCTACATATTGAATAGTCATATTTACAGTGACATGTTCAACTGAATAGTTTTCAAGTTTCCATCCACGAGTTGCGAGCATAACAGAAAAGGCAGCCACTGATAATCTAGTTATTGGAATTGCAGTTGCTTGAAAAACTAGTTCTAGCGTGTTTCCTTCTTTTTCTGCCAATATTTTAGCTTGCTTAAACCAGTTCATTTTGACACATGCAGAAAGCAAACCTTTCACAAAATCTTTAGGCTCTTTAGGAAGCTGATCCACGCCTAAAGCAATTCGTATATCCTCTAAAAATGAACCTAAATCTGTTACTGGCTCATCCAGATGCTTTTCCGCCCAACCCATAAAGGCAGGTCCGACGAGCATTAAACTGTTTTTGAATAAGCCAGGAGTCACGTTTGCTAATCTCTTTTCGATTTGTTGGTCAATAAACTTGTCAAATTCTCTTCTTCGCAGCGGGTAAACTTCGGAACGAATCATTTTGATGGTGACATCCTCACCCATCATGCGGAGATCAAAAGGAACATCTATACCCTCTAGTATGGTTGCAATTTGAAAAGCCACTATTTCTGGTAAGCGTTTAAACGCCTTTGGTCTCAAGATAGCAACACTATCTATTTCACTGTAAGAAGGGATATCAAACATTCGGGTCAGATTTTTGATCTCTTCAAGAATTAGGATGAACTCATTGAAATTTGATGGCTTTTTCCAAGTGACTGAACCTTTAAGAACTTCGATTATATTCTCTGCTTCAGTTTTCTGCTCCTTCATAAAACTCTCAATAGTTTTGTCACCTATTGCAACTTCAAGGAGGCTGTCTAGAGTTTTTCTTCCCACAGAAGTCAAATCTAGGGTTTCTCGTAAGTTAATCTGCTCATTCATCTTGGCCTTTATTACACAATCATCACACGAACCAACTTTCTCAACCCTAAGCAGAGTTTCCACAGCTTTTTCAAGGACACGACTTTTAGTGCCGTAGGTTTTGGCAAGTTCATCAAGCATTTCATTTGTTTTCTTGGTTATAGTAGTGTGAAAGTGCACGGACATCTTGTTTCACAAGACTAGTTTTTTAATGGTGACATTTAAACATGTTCACAAAAACAAAGAAATGTACATGAATAAACGCCAAAAAAAGAAAAGAGAAAGTTTAGATGGGTGACAAGGGATTTTCAATTGTAGTGACGGCTTTTCCTTTACGAGCCAGAATAGCGTCTGCAACTCTTTTGACAGCCAGCATGTAAGCGGCAACTCGCATATTCACGTTATGTTGTCTTGCCATACTCAGCACATCATTGAATGCATTAGTTATTGTTTCCTTAAGCTTAGCTCGCACTTCTTCTTCAGACCAGTAATAGTTCATTTGATTCTGCACTTGTTCAAAATAACTAACGATAACGCCGCCAGAATTTGCTAAAATATCTGGAATCAGAAACACTCCTTTTCTGAATAGAATTTCATCCGCTTCTGGTGTTGTTGGTCCGTTGGCGCCTTCCGCCACAATCTTCGCTTTTATCTTATCTGCGTTAGCTTTAGTAATCTGA
>CAZAXN010000038.1:0-13644 GCA_964489195.1 uncultured Candidatus Bathyarchaeia archaeon | reverse complement strand
GATCTTCCCCTTGCTTTAACATTCACTTCTTTTGCTCCGCCGTGAAAGAGGGTTATGCATGCCAGTACGTAGTTCATTACTGGCTTATTTCCGATCAATACTGCATTGCTTTCAGACATTTTGTACCGCCTCGCTCCTAGTTCTCATTTTTTGTTTGGCTTCATAACCATTTTTATCGATAAATAAATATGTTACGGTTTTTAATTCTGTTCAATAAAATCAGGATAGAAAAGATTTGTTTATGATTTGATTTGCTAAATGTTTAAATAAGTCATACTAACGTAAAAATTTAGACTTACAAAAAGCAAATTGGAGGAAGGTTCTCTGGAAGAACTTACAAGACGCTCCGTGCAACTATTAAAAATGCTTTATGAACGGGGCAAAACCACAAGCACATATTCACTGCATGTGAAACAAGACGAGTTAGCAAAACAATTAGGGATAAGCAGGCAAGCATTAAACGTCCATTTAAGGAAACTTAGAGACTTGAATTATATTCGCACTGGCAGAGGGTTCATAGATGTGACTGAAAAGGGACTAAACGCTTTGGGAATTGCCTCGAACCCAGCGTTTATACTCGTCAAAGTATCACCTCTCAAAAGAATGTACGCTTACGAAAAAGTCAAGGAGCTTAAAGTCCGAAAAGCATTTCGGATAGCTGGAGATGTTGATGCTCTCTTGATTGTAGATCGAGAAAAACTTGACGAAGTACTGAAAAAGTTATCTTCAATTGACGGCATACAGGATACGAAATCATATGTGACTATAGAAGCCATAAAATAAGGAGGAAAATTTCAAACGAAACTTTTCGAATATGAAGCAAAAAGCATTCTCACAAAATATGGGATTTCAACACCTGCAGGCGAACTAGTAGCCAATTCAAATCAAATTCCTAAAGTTTTGGCTAAGCTAAAACCGCCATTTGCAATCAAAGCCCAGGTATTAGTTGCTGGAAGAGGAAAAGCGGGGGGAATACTTTTCGCAAATTCTGCTGCAGAGGCTGAGGAAGCTGCAAAGAAGCTTTTGAATATGCAAATAAAAGGCATACCGGTCAGAAGTGTTTTGGTTGAAGAGAAAATAAACATAAAAAAGGAGCTTTATTTTGGTATAGCAACTGACAGATTCTGTCAATGTTACTTCACGATTGCTTCGGCTGTCGGTGGAATGGAGATAGAAGAAATAGCCTCTGAATCTCCTGAAAAAATAATAAAGCTTCCGATAAATCCCATGCATGGGTTCCACTCTTTTCATGCTCGGCAAATCGCAAGAAAAATGGGTTATACAGGTAATCAGCTCTCTGAACTTGGAAGAATTTTTGAAAGTTTATATCGTGTTGGCATGGATTATGATGCAGAACTTATTGAAATGAACCCGTTAGTGGAAACAGCCGATGGAAAATTTGTTGCGGCTGATGCTCGCATAATAATTGATGACAATGCTCTATTTCGTCATCCAGAATACAAAAAAAGACTTTTGGAAAGCGAGGGTGAGTTTTCTCTCCAAGAAATTGAAGCCATGAAAAACGATTTGGCATACGTTAAACTTGACGGGAACATAGGTGTAATTGGCAATGGTGCAGGGCTTGTAATGGCAACATTAGACACAATTCAATATTACAAGGGAAAGCCTGCAAACTTTTTAGATGTTGGTGGAGGTGCGCCTGCAGAAAAAATAGCCACTGCCTTAAAAATAGTGGTTTCAGATCCTGAAGTTAAGGTATTATTTGTAAACATTCTGGGCGGAATCACCCGCTGCGACGAAGTAGCTAAGGGAATCTTGGAAGCAAAAGCGAAGGTTGGAGGAACAAAACCAATGGTTATCCGACTTGTAGGCACAAATGAAGAAGAGGGAAAACAGATACTTACAGAAGCTGGAATACCCGTGTTAGAAAGCATGGAAGAAGCTGCACAAAAAGCTGTCCAAATCTCAAAACGAGGTGTAAAATAAATTTGGGAATAATAATCGACAAAAACATCCGCGCCATTGTACAAGGTATAACTGGGGCTCAAGGAAGTTTCCATGCTAAACTCATGCTTGAGTATGGAACAAAAATCGTAGCCGGTACATCTCCAGGTAAAGGTGGCGCACAAATACATGGGGTTCCCGTCTATGACACTGTTGAAGAAGCTCAAAAAGAATATTCTGCAAATGCTTCCATAATTTTTGTGCCAGCACCCTTCGCTGCAGATGCTGCGTTGGAAGCCTTGGAAAATGGGATAAAAGCAGTTGTAATCATCACAGAGCACATTCCAATAAAAGATGCAATAAGCATAATGGCGCATGCAAAAGAAGCAAAGGCAACTATCATCGGACCGAATACACCTGGCATAATAACCCCTGGAGAATGCAAACTTGGAATAATGCCAGCCCACATTTTCAAGCCGGGCGGCGTAGGTATGGTTTCAAGAAGTGGAACCCTTACATACGAAATAGCGGCAAGTCTGACAAGAAAAAATCTAGGGCAGTCCACATGTCTTGGCTTAGGAGGAGACCCAATAACAGGCTTAAATTTCATAGATGCATTAGAAATGTTTAAGAAAGATCACCACACAAGAGCTGTTGTTTTGATAGGTGAAATTGGCGGC
Organism: uncultured Candidatus Bathyarchaeia archaeon; assembly: GCA_964489195.1. GTDB lineage: Archaea > Thermoproteota > Bathyarchaeia > Bathyarchaeales > Bathycorpusculaceae > CAZAXN01. The sequence continues at coordinate 11,059 of CAZAXN010000038.1, read as the reverse complement.
AATCTGGAGGAACTTGCCGCTGAATACATTGCGAATGAGAATTATCCTAAACCAGTTGTGTCTTTCATCGCTGGGCGTTCTGCTCCAACAGGAAAGCGAATGGGGCATGCTGGCGCAATAGTGATGGGTAAGGCAGGAACTGCTGAAAGTAAAATTGAAAGATTCAGGAATGCTGGTGTGGAAGTTGCTGAGAAACCAAGTGACGTAGCAGAGCTGCTTGCGAAGCTTGTTTCTCACTAAAGGACAAAAATCCAACTTAAAATTCTTAGCTGGAACAAAAAGTATATTTCATAGCAGGCTATCTGAGTTTTAACCGTTACAAAGAGAGGTTAAATTTAATGCCAATTATGGATCCATTCAAAAAGACTATTGCTCAGAAACATAGGCTTTACGTGAAAATCTGTAGGGAATGTGGCGTAAGAAATGCTGCAACTGCAGTTAAATGTAGAAAATGTCGAAGCAAAAACCTACGGTGGAAAAAGCGAGAACTTGTAAAATAATTTTTGGAAAAGTCACTGTTCTTTTTTATTGAAGAATGTTATCTAAAGTTTCCAAGTTGAAAATTGTGTTTGCGCAGCCATTTTTTATTAATGGAACTGCCTGACCAGAGACGCTGAAATCATTTAATGTTTCACCGCTTATCCTTATCTCTTCGCCGCAAGCGACTCCTACAATACCTTCATAGCCTTTTGCCTTCAAAATTTTTGAGACACAAGAACTTCCTGGCAGAATATAAACGTCATAGCCTTTCTCTTTAGCAATAGTTGTTGCTTTGTTGATTAAGCAGTCAGGAGAACAATGTGCACAAATGTAAGATGGGATGTTTGGGTCAAAAATTGCTTTGCAACGGCTATCCATGTATTTTCTGGAACAATGCGGCAGAAAAAGTGCTTTCTTTTTAGCTTGTATGAACTTTTCTCTTTCGCAAAGGTTTCTAGCTTGCATTTCAATAAGGTCTTGAATAAGAACCACAGCATCGGACAAGTTGAGACCCGTTGCTTCTTGAATCTTAAATTTTTTAATCATTCTTTGGGCAGCTCTGCTAACCTTTTTATGCATGCTCTTTTGATAACTGACTTTGGCGATTTCTGTAAAGAAGAAACGTGGAATCCTTGAAAGGTCAAATGCAAATTTATATGGCATAACACACACGTTATACAAACAAACCTTTAAAATTAACTATTGCTTAGGCTTATATTTGTGTTAGTCAAATACATGTAAGGCGTATTGAAAACAGGAGGATTACATTGGGTTTATTGGATAGATTAAAAAAGAAAAAAGAAGTGCAAACAGAAACAGAGGCAAAAGAAACAGTAACTGAACTCGAAAAACTTTGTGGAGACGATAAAGAGACGTATGAAGCGTTGCTTAACACAATGTTTCTTGATCCTAGGAAGGTTGGTGCTTCTATGAAAGATGCTGTTGAAAATGCCAAAAAATCCGAGAAGGAAAAAGATTTGCTTAGGGCTAAAGTATGGTATGAAATTGCTGGTGGCTTGGCGATTTATGAAGGTAATGTGAAAAAAGTCATTGAATGCTTCAGCGAATGTGAAAAACTCTCAAATGTCAAGTATCCAATATTGAAAAATCCAGAGAAAGCAGTATCTATAGCTCAAGAATATTACAAAAAATATTTAAAATCATGATTTCTGAAAACTAGGAAAAATGCATACAAACTTCAAGATTCAACGTTTGCCCGAGGATTTTTCTGGTTCTTCTTCATAGCCTAGTAGATCTCTTAAAGATTTCACTTCTTCCCGCAGCATACTTACTTCACTTTCAAGAGCTGTAACTCTTGATTCTGCAACTTTCTTAAGCTTGTCAATTTCAATCATCAAGTTTGCACGTTCTGTTTCTAAAGTTTTTATTTTTTCACGAAGGTTTTTCAAAGTCTGCATAAGCTCACCTTTTATATCTTTAATTCTTTCAATCATGTTTTTAATACTTGTTGTCTCTTCAATTTCAGTTTCAACTTTCAAAGCAGCTCTAAATCTTGCCTTGCATTTGAGGCATTCAAAAATTCCCATGGAAATCTTTGTTTCTTTACCCTCTTCTGATGGTTTTCTAGTAGTAAATGGCCAAGTTTTAACTGGACTGGTCACTTCTGTGCCGCATTTTGGGCATTTAACCAATTTAACCCCTGTTATAATTACACTTCGGATCTAAAATCTGTTTTGTTACGCGTTTCTAGCGATATATTTGAGTAAATTATTAATTTGAATGGTGATACAGGATCAATTTGGTGAAAGTTATGCAGGTTATTGAAATGAAAACTAAATTGGAAGAGAAAATTAGGGCGTTAGAAAAGGAAAAGAACATGCTTTTGGAAGAAGTCAGGCAGCTTAGGGAAGTTGTGGAATTAAGCGAGAAGGCAAAAGATTTAGAAAGTGAGATTTGCAAGCTGAAAAGAGAAGTTGAAACACTGAAAGAGAGGCTTCCTAAAGAAATTCTTCAAGAACTTGGTGATTTTACACCTCCATTAATAGAGGAAAATGTGGAAGAGGAAACTTTTGGAGAAGAATGTCTTAGTTGTGATGAGGAGGAACTAATCTAAAAAGATCGATATTTAGAAAAAGAGGGGGGCTAAATGCTCATTTGGAACATCAATCGTTCGACAAGTTCTTTGTATCGATTTCTAATTGTAACCTCGGTTACCTGTGCAATTTCTGCTATTTCTCTCTGAGTCTTTCTTTCTCCTGTTAGCACAGAGGCTATGTAGCTTGCAGCTGCAGCAATACCTGTTGGACCACGGCCTGAAGTGAGCTTTAACTCTTTTGCTGCAGCCAGGATTTTATGAGCTATTTCCTCAACTTTTCCTTGCATCGTTAATTGATTTGAAAACTTTGTTATGTATTGGCTTGGCTTGAGGGGTGGTATTGAATAATCAAGTTCTTTTATTAAGAAGCGGTAGCTGCGACCAACTTCTTTCTTGTTAACAGTGGATGCTTGCGCTATCTCTTCTAATGTTCTGGCTAATCCACATTTTCTGCAAGCCAAGTAAATTGCTGCGGCGGTCACGCCTTGAATTGATCTTCCACGTATCAGTCTTTCTTTCACTGCTTTACGGTAAATTACTGAAGCGGTTTCAAGAATGTTCTTTGGAAGACTCAGGTTATTGGCGATTTTAGTGATTTCTGACAATGCAAAGGCCAAGTTGCGTTCTGTTGCATCTGAAACTCGTATGCGACGTTGCCATTTTCTCAGGCGGTAAACTTGGGCTTTTTGCCCGGGTGACAAACTTTTTCCATATATATCTCGGTCATGCCAATCAATCATTGTTGATAAGCCTTTATCATGAATTGTATAAGTTAATGGTGCTCCAACTCTGGTTCGCTTTGACCTTTGCTCATCATCGAAAGCTCTCCATTCAGGTCCTCTATCAGCTATCTTTGCAGCTACAACAAATCCGCAGTCCATGCAAACTATTTCTGCGCATTCATAGTCACGCATTAGTCTTTTGCTGCCGCATTCTGGACAGATGTGAACCTTTACGGTGTCGATTGGTTTTGTTTGCAAAATAGGGTCTGAATCTTGACCCTCTTCATCATCGCTCATTTATGTTTTTTCTCCTTTCTCCTCTTGTAGGGGAGATGTATAACATCTTGTTCGTTAATTCTTCATTTTTGGATAGTGTAGGTTTTATGGAGGCATAAGGCGAAGAGGCCGGTCCGAATATGTCAAAAACTTTTCCAATTGGCTTCAAGTTTTCATCAACAACTGTTTCGCCGATTCTTGGAATGTTTTCAGTTTTTATTATGATGTTTCTGCTTGGACTTATATGGAGGACGCGGCCTAATCTCTGCAAATTCTTAAATTCCCCTTAATCAAAAGCAGAATGGTTCACCAAAGCATTTTATTTAAACCTTTCTACATAAATTTGTAAACGAAGCTAGTTGCTAATGGTTTCAATTATAATTTAAATCAAACAGTGTAGAAAAAAGAGTTCTTTTGATTTATTTTAACGTCAGATTTTGTTAATTTCGCCATGAATCTTTTGTTATAATTGGTTCTATCTGTATGAAAGAGTGGAATGGGCGCTTCATAGACTCTCGTCCCATCCGGCAATCATTTACTTTAAAACAATCATCCACTACAGTCAAACTTGCGTCGCAAGAGTCGAAACATTCATAAATAAGAAGTGTTGATAAAACTGTGCATTTGATGGGTGAGGCTTATGTCCAAACCGTTTTATGTAAAATTCGAGGTTTCAAAGGAAATTGTAGATGCAGCCTATGAAGCCCTGCAAATAGCTGCAAAATCAGGTGCTGTTAGAAAGGGTACAAATGAGACGACTAAGGCTGTTGAGCGTGGTCAAGCGAAGCTTGTGGTCATAGCCGAGGATGTTGATCCTCCAGAAGTTGTTGCCCACTTGCCGCTATTATGTGAGGAGAGAAAGATTCCCTATGTGTATGTTCCAAGTAAGGAGAAAATCGGCAGTGCTGTTGGCATTGACGTTCCAGCTGCCTCTGTATGCATAGTCAAGGAAGGCGACGCAGCAGGATTGATCAAAGAAATAGTCACTAGAATTGAGCAGGCGAAAAGAGGAGCCAAGTGATGAGTAAAGAAGAAAAAGAGATTGCTAGAGAGGAACTTACTCCAGCTGAAGTGATTCAAATTATTGGGCATACTGGTGTAACTGGTGAAATCATTCAAGTTAGAGTGCGTATTCTTGAAGGCAAGGATAAGGGAAGAATTATAACACGAAATGTCAAAGGACCAGTGCGGATTCAAGATGTTTTAATGCTTAGAGAAACTGAAAGAGAAGCTAAGAAGATTTCCCGATAGCTTGAATTGAAGTGATTTAGAGGGATTGTTTTGCCTAAACCTAGGAAATGTTCATTTTGCGGCAACGAATTTTCATGTGGAACAGGTATGATGTACGTTAAAAATGACGGGTCAATCTTATGGTTCTGTTCAAGTAAATGTAGAAAAAGCTCTTTGAAATTTGGAAGAGACGCCCGTAAACTTAAATGGACAACTTACTTCGGCAAAGAGGAAAAAGGCAAAGCTTAACCTTTCCGCTTATTTCCAACAATTTTTTCCCATAAAGGTTTATTGTGGATACATCCTATATCTGGCGAGTTGACATCACCATTAAAATAACTGTACGCTCTCGCCCTACAACCTCCACATATATATTTCTCCGGGCAGTTTCCACACCCAATCTGTTTTCCATTCACAATATAATCTTTGAGGTCTTCTCTTGTACGAAGCTTCCAAAGGAGTGGATGGTTATCCCAGATGTTTTCAAAATTGTCTTTCAATATGTTTCCTAAAATCGTGTCATTGCCTGTGGGAAAGAAAACACAGGGTTTCACGTCTCCATTAGGTTCAAGGCAGCAGTAAAGCCGTCCTGCACCGCATCCTCCCAAAAAGTTAGCAGCATTTTCCACTCCTTTTTTTGCTGCATAGTGAGCTTCTACTAGAAATTTCTCGCCATGAACTTGTGAAAGTTCCTTCGTTACTACTGCATATTGTGGGCATGTACTGAAGAATTTGTCGACTTTCTTGTTTGTTTTTCCAAATTTCAGTTCTTCCTCTTTAGCCTGCAAGTAAAGTCCAATTATCTCTTTTCCTATATTCTGAAGCACATCAAGTCTTTCATCAGGGGTCAAATCTAATTCTACGTGAGCTTTTGCTCTTCCTGTTGGAATGTAATTGAAATGCATAAATCTCGCATCCAAAGATTTTGCCAGTTCAATTAGCTTATTTAATTCAGAAACGTTGTCCCTATGTACCACAGTGGCTATGCAAGTGTCTATTCCCTCATCCACGCAGTTTTTGACGCCTTCAATTGTTCTGTCAAATGCTCCAAGTATCCCCCTGAAATCATCATGAACTTGCGGTGTTGCTCCATCAACACTTATTTCCACATAATCTATTCCAACATCTTTAATTCGTTTAGCATTATCTCTTGTAAGAAGAGTCCCGTTTGAGGCAATGCTCACATAACCTACTCGTTTTTTGGCGTAAGCTGCGATTTCAAAGAAATCCTTCCTTGAAAGCGGTTCACCACCACTGAAGGATAATGCAGGCAAACCTACACCTGCTATTTTCGAAAGTTTATCCAGAACCGCCTTGACTTCTTCTGTTGACAATTCTGGACGTTTACCACCCGCGTTCTCATAACAATGTTTACATCGTAGATTACATTGATACGTGAGATTCCAAACAACTTCAAAGGGTCCTGCAGGAGTGAACGGTATTCTCACTCCATATTTTTCCACACCTTTCATCATTAAACCGAAGCCTCTAAGCCAAGCCTCACCATACTCATTATTCAAAAATTGGCTGCGCATGAAATCCTCATCGACACGCAGGAAACGACTTCCAAGCGTGTAAAGAGGCTTTGCTATTTTGCGACTTATGCTGCTGCACGTTGGACATAGAGGAGCTTGTGCACCTATAAAATCTTTTAGAGAATTCAAAAGCAGGCTGCCATCTTCTGGGCATTCTATGTCAAAACGGCTTATGATGGCCTTAAGCACGGGATTTACAGTCACTGAAAACAAAGCGTTCTCAGCCATGTCGACATGCATAATGGTCCTCTTTTGATGTGTATTTTGGAAACCATAAATTATATAGCTTTTCTCCTTCAACCAAGTCTCATACATCATTTTAGCGCGCGCTCGCCCTGGACAGGCAAAACATAAGCCAACATGCTGTAGTTGCCTATCGTAAAGCTTGTAATATTCATCGTAAGGGTAATGGTTTTGCTTGTTTTAGGGGCTAATGTGATGTTATCACAAGGCATAGCGCGTGCTAGCGCAATCTGCTTACAACTATTCACGTATCCATATCTGCAATAATGGGCAAAAAACAAGTTAAAAACTAGATATCGAAAATAGGGGACTCAAGAGAATGAGAGCTACAGTGGAAACATTCTGTGTAGTCGGCTAGGCATAAGCATCGTGATTCCACCTGTGGCGGCTTCTTGAGTAGTATTCCATTATCGAGATGACTGGTTGCGCTTTGACAAAGAAAAAGAGGGGGTGGAGACGTGTCTTATCGGCGTTTATTTCAAGTCCATATTACCCTTTCCAGCCAAATTTCTTGGCGATGGCTGATATGTCTTTGACGTCAACCTTGTGATCACGATTGATGTCGGCGATCGGACTCCATCTTTTGTGACCAGGAATGGTGCCGAAAGCTTTAGCAGTTGTGGCTACATCTTTGACGTCAACCTTAATGTCAGGTGAGGGCAGCTGTGACTTGTATGCATAAGTTGGCAAGCTGATGTCATCGTAGAATGTGCTACCAACAATGTCTTCTTTGATCGTTGCCCACATGATTTTGCTTGTGTTAGATAGACAGACAAATTCTGGAGGATCATGAAATATAAATACACTACCGATTTTGATTCTGCCTTGTAGAATGTTGACATACGTAAGTGTACACGTGTCTCCTGGTTGCCCAGATGGTTGCAGTATCACATTTATATATGCTACTTGAGTAGTTGTTCCGTTGTGCCATGTTATTTGAAAGTCAATATCCATTGTTATTGGCCAGCCAAGCGCCAAGTTGGTCACTGTAAAATTTATTGTGTGAGGTTGTGTATAGTAGTCAATTTTGCTCAAGTTCTCTGTGTCAATTTTCCATCCTGCTATAAGGGGATTGTATCTCCAGTATCCTTGCGGTGATGTTATTGATGTGCTGGTTGGCAAGTTCGTGGTCACATTGCTTCTTGGTCTGTTTGCCACCATTAAGACGTGGTTGAATGGCTCATATTCGACGAATCTCCATGGTCCCGAACCAACCATGTTGGGGTCAGGAGCAAATGATGTTGGGTCTCCTGTTTCAACGATTTGCTTCCACACGTGTTTGGGCAGGATGATGCTTTCGCCTATAGCGTCAGCTGCGGAGGCATCTAAAGTGTCCAGCAGAACTTCGAAGGTATAAGGGTCTAAGATCTTGAAATCTAATATTTCTTGTACGCTGCCTATCCATGATGGTGGTGGAAAGCCCCGAGTTTCCAGGATATGTGGGAGCTCAAAAAAGGTAAAGACCACATCTGCAACCGTGATAGGTTTGCCATCAGTCCATGTTGCTTCAGACCGCAAACAGAATCTAATGCGAGTCAGCTCCTTCATTTTTACAGGGTGTACCCAATCGCCAATATCCCAGTCAGCTGCCAGCCATGGCATAGATAGTGAGGGTTCAAAGGCGTTGCGGATAATCAGTGTATCATAAATTTTATCTAGAACTTGCCAATCCCAATATGATGGAGAGTATATCGGGTTCAACACATATAGACTAGGACTACTTAATCCGTACCTTATCGTCATGTTTTGTCCATCGCCTCTTTCGAATCCACTTGGGTGCGCATTGAGAAAAGTTCCCCAGCTGTTGACTCCAAACCAAGCTTGGTTGACTATGCCTTCCCAGTCTCGACCCCTGTAAATGTTTTCTCCATCATCGGGAGTTACAGAAATTGCGGCATTTCCGCCTGTGTATTGCCTTCTGTAAGCTTTCCATCCATTGCCATAGAATGACAACACAATATTTTCATTATAGGGTGGAGAACTCCATCTCGTAATCCAATATTCAGTCAGGGGGCTATCTATAATGTCAATGTCACCATTTTCCAAAGCAGTGAACTCGGCGTCGGCGCTTGGATACATTTTCAAGAGGAGCTTGTCAAGCCTAGGTCCAAATAACTCGTTGGCACTCCGTGATTCATGTTCGATTTTGAGTTCGTTAAATAGGACGCCTAGTTCAGCGAATATGTCCGGAGGCCAAGCCAGAACTACTGAATCCATCTTGTACAATGCAGTATGGTTCAAGCTCGGGAAATGCTCATTTTCGAAATCAGACAGCAAATTGATTGTAGCATCTAGATAGCTAATAAGCTCACTCTTGTTGACGCCTGAATTGTTGAATGCTTCTGGCTCTTCCAACCAAACTTGCTCGACTTCCGATTTTACTAGAGGAATAATTTTTTTCTTCTCTCTTACAAGTCTTGAGCTGGGTGTCCCCACAGGTTCAGGTGGTGCTACAGAGGAATCTACCGTAAAAGCAAAAGGAGGACTGGTTCCGTTAACCGTTGTGACACTTACGCCCACAAGTCCACTTATTGAGTAGGGTATGCCGACTCTCAACCAGGTTGCATTTGAAAGCGATACAGTTGCATCTTCTGAACCAATGGTCACATGGTTACCAGTGGGGTCAGGGTCAAAGCCTTCTCCGTGAATGCTGACGCAAGCTCCGGGAGGCGCATGTGTGATATTTTGAGGTCTCACGGCGAGTCCATCAGCTGTTATGAAATAAACCGCTGGGGTTGAAGCTGTAGGATTTGGATCAATTTCAATTGGCAAATCACAGAATACAAAATGAGCAAGAATCCTAAGTAATCTTGCTGCGATGAGTGATGCTTCGCTCGCTGCCTTGAGAACAGCGCCAGCTTCAGCCGCTACCCCTGAAATAATCAGTACATCACCAGCTATTCCAATAATCGTGTCTGCGTCAGCTAACGCATCTGCGGCATGCCTTAAGTGCCTCCTTCTTTTTTTGCTGCTTTGCCCTACGTCGATAAGGCTGCCAGTGATTATGAGCATGCACAGAACACTCGTTAGCGCTACTGTCTGAAACCTTTTCATTTTCCTTTCTCCTTTTTAATTTATGGAAGAGAAGCCTTGCCACTGAAAATTATCGCATTGAGTTAAAAATCCAGGGTTCTCGGCTAGTACTCCTCCAAATGTAATGTGCACCTCCTTGCATATTAAACTTGTGAAACTTTGTTCCAAACTGGAAAAACCTAGTTGACGCATCATCATAACGTGCGTCTATTTTGTTTTGCCGAAGTTTCTGGCTACTATTGATACGTCTTTTACGTCTATTTTGAGGTCGTTGTTAACATCACAGTGAGGATTGAATCTTGGGTCTGGGTAGTTTACGCCGAAGAGCTTGGCTACTTTTGCGACGTCTCTCACGTCTACTTTGCCGTCTGGCCATCCATTGGGACCAGTAATGTCGCCAACCATGGCCACTATGACAAAGCCGTCAATGCATATGTTGTCCGCAGTGTGTGTTTCGCCTGGAACAGGCTCTGCGTAAGCGCTTATCGTATAGTTGCCCTTAGCGAAGCCTGTTGTATCCCAATTGAAAGACAGGATCGTGGAGCTTTCGCTTGAAAGAGCTGTTTTCTTTTGCTCAATTATTGTCGAGTTTGCATAGAGTTTGACGTTTATGTTTTCTGAATTTGCGCCGTAGTTGGTTAAGGTGAGATGTATGCTTGCTTTGTAGCCTTGACAAACTATGATTTTCGAAGGTTTGAGGTCTCGTATTTCTATGTCGTGGGTTTTCATTAATGGATAACGGTCTTGGTTGTTTTCATCAATGTCGTATGGTGTATCGCCTATTCCGTCGCTGTTATTGTCTGTGCCTGTGTAGTCGCTCCAGTAGTTGCCGCCCGAAGGATAGCCGTTGTCCCATATATCTTCAGGTGTGTTGGGGTCAACGTTGAGTTCGTTGTTGATGAAGTTGTTGTGGAAGATTTTGTTGTTTGTGGAGTAGTAGGGGCTGATGCCGTATCCATTGTCCATTATTTTGTTGACGTGAATGGTGTTGTTTGATGAAGAGTACAGGTATATGCCGTCAAAAGTGTTTGCTGTTATGTTATTTCCGAAGAGGGTGTTGCCTGAAGAAAAATATATGTAAATGCCTTCAAGCACATTTTCTGTCATGTTGTTTTGTAATATGTTGTTGCTTGATGAATGGCTTATCCAGATTCCGTGGCTGTTCTGTGAAATTGTTGATCCTTGAATGGTGATGTAGTTTGATGAAGAAAGATGGATGCCCGTATCAAAGTTTTTGATTACTAAATTTTGGATTGTCACGTTTGTTCTTCCTGATAGCTCTATTCCTGTTTCGCTTTCTGTTCCTTGAAGGGTGTGTGCTGTGCCGTCAATTACGATGTTGTCCTTTTCCACAATGATTGCCCCTTGTATATTATCAGTGAAAGTGTAAACGTTGACATTTCGTTGGATGGGTGCTGTCGGGGGGTCGACGTTTCCATTGGCTCTAATGTAAATTATTGTGTATGCTTGGACAGGCTGTATAT
>CAZAXN010000037.1:0-92006 GCA_964489195.1 uncultured Candidatus Bathyarchaeia archaeon | reverse complement strand
TATATTCTCGATATACACAGATGGCAGACTCGTATTGAACTACGGCTGGTTAGTCAAACCATTGCAAAAAGAGACATTAGAAGGGTTTCACAAGGCAATACATGAGATACCAACATTTCGGCACATTCCTAATGCTTTTGCCAATAAATGGCCTTCTGTAAAAATAGATGCACTCAAAGAACCTCAATACTTGGCAAAATTCAAAGACGCAGTTCTGTGGGTAAAGTCCCAGATCAAGCCACAATCCTGAGATAGTCATTTATGAAGGGGATTTGCATGGTTCTCTGTAATGAGTGAAAATAGCCGACTCCAACAAGCGATAAAACGTTTTAAACCAATACGAATAAAGACAGAATCTGTGATTGTTATGGCTAAGTGTCCAAACTGTAAAAAAGAAAATCCAAAACCAGCCAAAACATGGAAATACGGACAATTCAAAGTCCAAGCATACATGTGCAACCACTGCAAAACACAATACAGAGAATACACCCAAAACGGAAAACACAAATTCACACTAAAGCTCCAAAAAGGAAAAGGCTACATAAAAGCTTGATAACAGGAAAGAACTGCATACAAGTACATGAACGCCCGTATACATAATTTAGAGTGATGCCTGTGGGAGTGTCTTACGGATTCTCTGCACCCACTGGAGCAAAAAGAGAAAAAGGCTACATTCTTATTCCAGGCCTGCGAACCGCACGAGTTGCTCCAGTAGTGAACATCGGAATGAGTGCACCAGACTGGATAAAGTTTCTCGTTTCGTATGCGTATAATGAAAAAATAGATTTTCGAGATCCCGCTCAAATGAACCGCCTAATTTTTCATAGGAGTCACGGTCTATTCTTTCAAGGATTAAAGTGGAGAATCATGGACCCCTCTGATGCAGCGGGCTACGGCATTGGAATCAACAATTTGAATACTATGGGAATACTTGCAGGAATAAATCCAGAGGACAGAATAAAAAGTGTTTCACAGAAATTGACATCTCCTGTTAGAAAACAAGTTCTGCACGATTTTCTTCAGATTTTCACACACAGCACTATCGCAAGGTTCCCAGTTGAAGATATTTTCAAATCCTTAAACAAAATCGCCAGATTCTCTGAACCAAGAAGAACTTTCGAGCTGATTTCCATTACAATCGACATAATAAAGGAGTCTGTAAGGGCAATGCCAATCCAAGAACAGAACCAAATCGCAGGGACAATACAGCAATTCATAAGCATATTGGAAATGATGGGCATAAAGAGTACAGAGGTATCTGAGAAAGATCTTGTATCTTTACTGGGTCTAAGTAAGCCTGGAGAGATCCCTCCTCACTTATCACCCGTTGACATAGCTGTTATACTTCATGAACTTGCACGCAACGCAGATACGGGTGGGTTGCCAATCGTGCTTTCATTCATAGTCTCGGATATTCTTGGTGCCCATAAGACCGCTTCCCCGGAAGAAATTCTCTGGGAGGCAAGTCATAGATTACCATCTGATATGAGAATAGAGCAGCACCTAAGGAGATTGTATCGTCGGATAGCAAACCTCATAAATTCAAAAGGTTTTTCGACTTATCTTTCAGAGGACGAATTTTTGTCCACTTGTTCTCCAGCAGAAATTCGTAGAGAAGCGATATGGTGGGAATACAACCTCGTCCTTGGAAAGCTGGAAGAACTAATGAGAGATTTTGTTGGTCCTTACAGGTTCCAGATACCTTGGCGGGGGAGATTCCGTAAGGAGTTCGTAAGGTTGTCAAGCAATTCGGCATGGAACAGGAAAGCGCATATAGTTCTTCAACGGATAGCTGAATTGGCAAATAATGTTTCTTCAAAAGACATGTATAGTTTCATAATAGGCGAAGAGGAACTACTTGCATGGTTCAGAGATATTCAACTTGTATTAAATTTGAATGAATCATTAGACGCAAACTTTAAAAAATTATGGGAGCTGGCGGATAGGTTATCAAAAAATGATGATGACCCCGTCGCAAACTACGATTCAAGTACAGACACCATTTCTTTGCACAAGGATCCAAGAGAAGATAATCCATACATTCAAAGATCGATAGTGTACGCGTGGATTGAAAAGTTTAGTAGAATTTGGAGAGATACCTCCTGATACTAAAAAAGGGAATAGATCTTCTGAAGTCATTGTCCAAAGGAGCAAAATCGGCTTTAATATGCTCCTACATAATCAATCCAATCATACTGAAGGATGTCTTAGGAAAGCAATTTCGATACGATAACCTAATACTTTTTTCTGGTGAAAAATCAATAGAATTGGACAGGGCAGTCAAAGCACGAAAGTTTTTTGATTCGTCCAGCATTCCGTTAATGGGCCACTCTTTTCATTCAAAGTTGTATCTTTTTGAACGTGGTAACGAACCGAAAAGGCAGTTGAACGTGGTTATAGCATCTTTTAACATGACCTCAGCTGGGCTTAGTCAAAACTTGGAATTCTGGAGCGAGGCATCAGCTAAGCTAAACTTGGAAAAATTTGGAGTTAACAATGTCGTTGAGCTTATTCTTGATTCAAGAATCAATATAGACGCCATAACTTGGGACGAACTATGTTTTGAAGAAAAAAGGCAACTCGTAGTCACTCCTGCCCTTGAGGTTCTATGGCGATTGGCCAGAAACGGTGTAGGTCTTGCTCCTGGTAAAAACAGGTGTATCTCAGATATTGTCCTTTCTGATAATAAATTTCAAAATTATGATGCGATTTTAGTACACACTTTGGGTAATAATTCCCTTTCAAAAGCTCTTGAGATCATGATAAGAGAGGCAGCAGAAGTAAGCAATCAGGTGACAATAAGAATAGTTTCACCTTATCATAACATGGACGGCTTGAAATATCTACACAAAAAATGTTTGCGCATCATCCAAAATAGCGATACCAAAGTAAAAATAGAATTGTTAACAGTATTCCCTCCAGATTTTGCTGATAAATTCGCCGATCCAAAAAAACAACCTTTTGCATCTCTGGAAGATATCGCTAAACTATCCTCAGAAGACAAACGCATAACTTTTTGTCTCAAACTTTGGAAAAAAGAAACAAAAATACACATTGGTGACATTGATGAGGCAACTTACAAAGATGCCCAGAACATATTCCTTCATGGCAAAGCGATACTTGTCAAATCTGGACAAAGATGTCAATTCCTTTTAGGCTCTCCTAACATTACCGACGCAGCCATCGGCAAGGGGCCAGATCTGAATTTTGAAACCGCAGTATGGGAAAGAAGAAACGATGTTGCACTTCAACTATGGAACGACTTGAATTTGTTATTTGAGATTTGTTCCTCTGCTAATGAGGAAGATTACCGAATCTTAAAAACATGGAGTAGCCTTTTTGGTTCAAGTCAGGATAAGCCACAGATTTATGTAATTGGACCACGTGATGCCATTGGTCAATACCTCGACTTTTTCATTGAGAAAAATGGAGAAAAACAGGCATTATCCGTACATGGGGAAACACCCGTTTATTTCGATGAAATTGAAAAATCGAAACTACTGGTTGCCTTGAAAACAGGTGCCCCAAAAATAAGCGAAGATGCTCATGTTTATTTTATTCCAAGCGAGTTCGAGAAAACTAAGGATGTCAAAGTTCAATTCACAACCGGAAAACTCACATCGAACATACTTGTTGATACTCAAAAGCCTGATATAATCTCTATCAGAGTTGATGTTGAAAGCAATCTTATCGAGGAGTATAAGGTAAAAATTAAAGAAAAAGGTAATAGAATAGAAGTAATTTCCGGCCACCTTCCTCTTTTAGGTCAAAAAGATGAAGAGGCTTCACTACTAATCAAAACTGAGCAAGGGCCGATAGAAGTCAAATGCAGCGTAAATAGAGGTACTATATGGGTCCAAAGAAAACAAAGTAAAATAGTCAGCAAAGATGCCTCGCTGAGAATTTACTCAAAATCCACGGTTAATTGCTACTCTTTTGGATATTTTCGAATTAGATACAGAAAAAGGGAACCCGAATTCGAAGCTAAACTGGCATATGTTAGTCCTTTTCCTTTTTCGATCTATTTCAAAGAGCTGAAGAATCCAATAGCAGCAAGAATCTTACCAAATTCAGTCGATGTTTTTCTATTAACAAAAGAGTACGATGAAATACCGGCGGAGATTATTGCCACCAAACTGAACTCAATCAATCCTTTTTGTCAAAGTTTCATTCTATGTTTACCATTTCCATGCGAATTCGCTGAAATAAGAATTCAAATTAGCTTTGAAGATGAACATGAAGGATACTATAGCTTTATATCACCTCCGCTAAGAATCGGCTATGCAGAGATCGCTGATAGAGAAACTGCAATATATGTACCAGATGATATGGCAAAAGAAGCAATATTCATCTCACTTGGCAACAGACAAAAGCTAATTTCTACATCGAGCAAAGATGGTTACAGTAAGTTTATAATTCCCTCCAGCCCGATCTTCTGCGATAGAGACGATACCAGCCTCATAATCCAAGAGGATTTCCTGACAAAGTTTCATTCAAAACTGAAAAGCCAAAAATTGATCTGCTCACCAGACCGTAACTACATTGTAAGCAGTGCTCCGTTAACCTTAGTGCTCTCTTCGTTAGATATCGCAAAGGATCTTCAAAAAATGTGCAAAAACATAACGCTATCGTGGGAGGTTCGCCGCTTTGGTCTTGGAAAGGGGCCGAACAAGCGACACCCTTTTATTCTGCCCGCAAAATTTGAGCTTCTTCCAGAAGAAATAGAAAGTGTCCGTAAAACATTTGACATGTCAACTGGTTCATTTGAGGGCTATTTAGACATAGAGCTTCTTTTTGAAATGGAGGGCGGTTACGTGCTAAAAGGTAGAAAAGAAACTTTCAGAATACTCTCCTCAAAGTCCTTCGTTGAGAGTATTAAAGACAAAATTTGGCTTCTTCTAAAAGAAAAGGAAAAACTCGTTTCAAATCTTCTACGCCTTTTTTACCAAGCTTTGGATCTAAACATTCCCTTTGACATTTTCAAAAATGCGGTAAAGTGCGATCCGGAAGCGCTGTTTAGATTAACCTATTCATATGACTATTCATATCTAATACAGGGTGGCTTCCCAATTTTTTACATCAAATTCGAAAAGTACAACCAACTTATAGAAGAGACCGCCAATATGATGCTTGAAAATCTTTTTGTGACGCTTTCTACTGAGCACAACCTACCGAAAATTCCCAAGGATGTCTTAATAGAACTTATTGGCGAGAAAGTCAAGCAACTCGTTGAAACCAGTATTGCAGATCGAAGTCCCCGGGGTGAGCTGATGATTACCCCTGCTAAACTTCTTCAAAGGATAGATACGATGTGGAAGTCTTATCTATAAGAAAGTCTGTTATTTCACATCTTTACACTATCATTTAAGAAATGTTAAATTCATGTGTCCGCTGTTTCAGAACAGAAAAAGAGGGGACTGTTTTAGGCTGTCAGTAATTCAGCCTTTTGCCTAAGCTGCGTAACATAATCCGCATATCTTCCGTACTTCTGGTCTGCCTGCCTTGCCAAAGCCATATAATGCTTAGCCCCGATCCTCGTTGGGACTCTGCCTTCAATAAAGTCGGCTACACTCTCTGGAATATCAAGCTGAATCATCTTGTCAAAGGCGAATTTCCTCAGATACTTTGGCGTCGTAAACTTATACTTACAATAGTAGTGGCTTACGTAGGGTCTACCGATTTTTCCTCCAGCAACATCTTGAATAAGCTTTAATGCATACTCTGTGAAATAAGCGAAGTAGGCTTGTTTGCTGCCCCTAAACTCGCCGACTTTATACCGATAGAACCCGTTAACCTGTTGAAGATTCTCTAAACTGAATCCATTAATTACGTGTATTGCCTCTATCAGCCTTAAACCACTGTCCAAGCAAAGACTCCACAACGCCTGATAATGCAAAGCAGCCTCAGGAAGCCTCCGCAAATCCTCCCTAATCCTACCCTCTTCAGGAATCCTAATGTCAATCCCAATCTGATCCTTCGGAATAGCCTTCCTCAAATGATACAGCCACCCTTCATCAAAGCCTAATATTTCTAAAAAATTAAAGAACGCTCTGAGCGCTCTATTCAACTGATGCGACTGCCCAACAGAAAGCCCCTTAAACAACCTCAAAACATCCATAGGAGACTCAATAGAACCAATAAAGAACCTATCCAAATAACGAACCATACACTTAACCGTGTCAGGCTTATACCCCTTACTCTCCATATACTCAATGAAACCACTTCGCTTATCTTCCCAATTCACACAATAACTATCAGCAGCTGGGATTTGAACATCGGATCTACGGCTACGCTCATTACAGGAAAAACCATTAGTGGATGATGGGCTGTGCCTGCGGAGCCGGAGATCCTGGGTTCAAATCCCAGCGGGCCCGCCATTCTCAGGTTCTCTCGTCAAGTCAGGGGCTCCATTATTTATAGATTGAAAATTCATGTTATTGAGGTTTCATATGTTTTTAGCAGTGTGTTTATGTCTTTTCCTATGTTTTCACCCTGATATCCACCTTCCAAGACAAAAAATGTGCGTTTTCCCAGTTTAGCAAGCCTTTTTCCGATTTCTTCGTAAGCCTTTTCATTCAATCCTAGGGAAGCTAAATCGCCTGCGTGTGCATCAAATCCTGCTGAAACAGCAACTACTTCAAACCTTTCTGTATCGACTGAACTTAACGCTTTATCTAATGTTTTAATGTGCACTTCGTTTCCGCAGTCAGGTGGCAATGGAAAATTAAAACAGTTTCCTTCATGAACAACTCCTGTTCCTGGATAGTTTGGGTGCCTATGTAAAGATACGTAAGCGAACTTGTCATCGCCTAGAAAAACTTCTTGTGTGCCATTCCCGTGATGTCCATCGATATCCAAGATTAAAGTAGGTTTATCTAGATATTTCACTGCTATTGCAATATTGTTGAAATAGCAAAATCCTCGTGTATAGGCTCCAAGTGCTGCACCATTTCTGCCTACATGGTGTCCTGGTGGGCGCATGATTGAGAATCCGCCAACCTTAGCAGCTAATATTGCGCCGCCTGCAGAAAGTCTTGCATACTCGTAAATATTATCATAAGCAGGTGTATCTGAATCTTCAACCATGCTTTTTTTAACGTTCCACACATAGTCCAAATCATGTACCCTAAGTAAATCGTCTTCTGACGCTGGCTCAGGTTCTAAAAACTCGTATCCTAGCTTTTTTAGAATCTCTGCGGCTTTTCTGACTCTTTCTGGTCCTTCAATATGATATTGTCCATAACTCAGACATTTTTCTGAGAAGATAATTTTTGTTTTCATGCCATTCACAACCGATGAGCTATTGGGTTTTCAAATTAAAATATAACTTAGCTTCTTTTAAAGAGTGATTGTCTCATTTAAGATTGAGGCAAAGGTGATGATTTCAGAAAATCCTTTCTTCAAATTCCGTCGAGAATGCGAAAACGTCTTAGTGAAGGCTTTTAAGAAAACTTTTCCTGAAATTGAAATAACTGACTTTGCATTTGAAAAACCACCAGCTGTTGAATATGGGCAATTAGCATCATCATTAAGTTTCGAATTAACTAAACATATAGGCAAAAAACCTTTTGATATAGCTAAGCTTCTCGTAAAGGCAATTGGTAAACCAAAGTTTAATCTAATTGAACGTGTTGAACCTGCTGGATTAGGCTACATAAACTTTCATGTAAGCTATCCAAAATTCGCTTTTCTCACGATTGAGTCAGCGATTAGGTTAGATGCTGAGTATGGGCTTGTCAAGACAGATAACCCTCAAACGGTTATCGTCGAGCATACAAGTGCAAATCCGACTCATCCCATACATGTTGGAACAGCCAGAAACCCCATGCTGGGCGACACTATTGCAAGACTGTTACAAGCCGAGGGGCACATAATTCGTAGGCACTTTTACTTTGATGATGTTGGGCGCCAAACTTCTGTAATGGCGTATGGCTACGACAAGCTTGGAAAACCGAAACCTGATTGCAAACCAGACCATTTTCTCGGCAGAATCTACACGATAACAAGTTGCTTAGTGGAAATTAATCGTCTCAAAAAAGAGCTCGAACGAGCAAAAACTGTTCAAGCAGAAGATGAAATCGTCAAAATCAATCAAGAATTAGGCGAATGGGTATCCATATCAGCGGAATTGCAAAGTAAATATCCCGAAATTTTCGAGTTGCTTCTGGATAAAATAATAAAAGAACAAGACCCCGAAAACGCAATCAATAGGCTGAACAAGGCGTATGAGGAAGGCGACCTTAGGGCAAAGAAGCTAATACGAGAAGTCTGTGAACTTTGCTTGGAAGGTTTTAAGCAGAGTCTTAGTAGAATAGGCGTCTCTTTTGATTCATGGGATTGGGAAAGCGATTTTACCTTAAGTGGTCAAGTGGCAGAAGTAGTGCAGAAACTGAAAAAATCGCCATATGTTTTACTTAAAAATGGCGTTTTAGAATTTGATGCAGAAAAAGTGGCTAGAGAACTGGGGCTTAAAAGTAAACTGGGATTAAGAGAAGAATATGAGGTTCCCGCGTTGACGCTTGTACGTTCAGATGGCACAACACTTTACACGACACGCGATGTTGCCTACACTTTGTGGAAATTCAAAAAGGCTGATAAAGTCATCAATGTCATCGGTATGGAACAGAACCTTGCGCAACTGCAACTGAAACTAGCCCTGTTTGCCTTAGGTTTTGACAAATACGCAGAGAACCTTGTTCACTTTGCTTATAATCTTGTTTCTCTGCCAGGCTATAAGATGAGTAGTCGGCGAGGACACTACATAACATTTGACGAAGTTATGGACGAAGCTGTCAAACGCGCCTACGAAGAAGTTTCGAAGCGTTCACCACAACTTTCTGAGGAAGAAAAACAAAAAATCGCTAATTTCGTTGGCATAGGCGCCGTTCGATACGCGTTAATAGAAGTTGACGCCTCTAAACCTGTGGTATTCACGTGGGATCGTGTACTGAACTTTGAAAAGAATAGTGCACCCTATATTCAATACACACACGCCCGAGCGTGCAGTATTCTTCGTAAAGCTGCGAGAAGACCTGAAAACCCTACCTACACATTGCTTAACGAAAAGTTGGAACGCGAAATAGTCTTGGCATTGGCAAGTTTTCCGGACACGTTCATCGAAGCCTCCAAATTTATGAAGCCAAATTTAATTGCAGACTATGCCAATAGTCTGGCTGACAAGTTCAACACGTTCTATAATGCCTTTCCAGTGATAAGGGCTGAACCAAAAGAATTAAGCGACGCAAGACTTGCCCTCACTGAGTGCGTACGTATCGTTCTTCGTAATGCTCTTAGTCTTATTGGAATAGTGGCGCCAGAAAAGATGTAAAAAAAAGCAACACTTAGAACCTTCGAATTTTATGGTGTCCCCTCAATTATGGCAACTGCTGAGCTTGTGCCGATTCTGTTAGCTCCAGCTTCAATCATCGCTACAGCGTCTGCATATGTTCTTATTCCACCTGCAGCTTTGACACCCATGCTGTTGCCCACTGTTTGCCGCATTAATTTCACATCTTCAATTGTTACACCTTTTCCAAACAAGCCTGTTGAAGTCTTAACAAAATCTGCTCCAGTCTCCTTGACCAGTTTGCATGCGAGTATTTTCTCTTCTCTTGACAAATAGTCCGTTTCAATGATAACTTTGACAATTATATCCTTCGATAAACGTTTGATGTCCAAGACTGCTGCAATGTCTTGTTTTACAAATTCATAGTCGCCACTTTTAAATGCGCTTAGGTTGATGACCATGTCTAATTCTTCTGCTCCTTCTTCAACTGCCTTAACTGCTTCTAAAGCCTTTATTTCTGGCAAAGAGATGCCAAATGGGAAGCCTACTGTTGAGCAAACTTTCACATTCGAGTTTTCTAAATGTTTTGAAGCGAATTTCACATAAACTGGGTTGACGACTGCACAATGAAACCCAAGCTGGATGGCTTCTCTGCATAATTTTTCAATTTCGTCTTTTGTTGCTGTTGCTTTAACATTAGTGGAGTCCATCATCTTTGTGAGTTCTTTTCTTGAAATTTTCAAGTGTTTCACCTCTTAGTCATAAACTAAAAACAAGGTTCCTTTATTGGTTTCTATAAGAGTGCGGAAATATATCAGAAAATTTCATATATTGCTCATGTAATCTGAAACAGAAGGCGAAAACATGGAAAACTCGTATTTTAAGAAAAAAGTTGAATGTATTGAAGTTAAAGAAAAGAGCATATCTCAGCTTCTATCTGAAATGTCAAAAACATCTTACCAAGGAAGAAAACTTGGTGAGGCTGTGGAAGTTTGGGAATCAATGTTGAAGGAAAAGAATCTAACAATCATTATGGGATTGGCGGGTTCAATGAGTACGGCAGGGCAATGGAAGATGATTAATTGGCTTATAGAAAAAAGGTTCATTGACGCGTTGGTTTCAACGGGAGCAAATGTTTCAGAAGATATTGTTGATGCAATGGGATTTGGATATTGGCAAGGTTCTTCAAATGTGAATGATGAAATGCTTTTGAAGGCTGACATAAATAGATATTATGATGTTTATGGAAAAGAGACTGATTATAGAGAAATGGAGCTGCTCATAACCGAGTTTCTGATGACGCTAAAAAGCAGATTTTCCCTACACATCCATGGAGCTTCTCTATTTATTGGGTAAATGGCTGAACAAAAAAAGAATCAAAAGCATAGTTGCCACCGCCGCTGCAAATAATATACCCGTATTTTGTCCTGCAATAACAGACAGTGCGTTTGGTGAAACTTAATGGTTAAGAACCACGGACACAGAATTATACTGGATGAAGTGAGAGAATTTGACTAATTCGTTGGTATAGGTGAGAAAACAAAGGATGTTGGCGTAATCTACATTGGTGGTGGCGTGCCTAAAGATTTTACGCAGCTTTTAGCAATATCTGTGTCACCGAAAACCATGGATGAAGGAGTGCCCGGAAGGAAAGGTTTCATTCGTAAAAGCCCAAAAGAATACTGTCCAGCCCTACCTAAATCAGGTCTTACTATTTCAACCCTATTAACTTTACTCCACACTATATCACTCCAACTGATATTTTCACAATAATCACCATTAGAATAACGCACCGATAAATAAGGCATCACAGGCGATAAAGTGCCTATAGTAGAAGAAGAAGAGTAACGTTTACTATTTTGAGCATCAGCACTATATTCTTGAGTATTAAAATTAGCAATTAAACTTGAAAGTAGAAAAATTAAGAAAATTATTTTTTTCATATTTTTATTTTTCACTTTAAATAGTTTTTCCAAAGTTTTTCGCTACAGAAGAAACATCTTTCACATCTACTTTTCCATTTTTATCTATATCACATTTCACGTCCCAATTTGCACTTCCCTCATAACTTCCAAAAGCCTTTGCAACTCTTGACACGTCTTTCACATCAATTATCCCATCAATATTCAAATCTGCATAACTTAATATTGTATCTTTCATACTAACATATGCACTTCCAGCACCGCTAAACCAAACTTCAGAGTAATCACCTATGAGAGCAGATTGAAAAGGAACTTCAGTCATAAAAAAGTTATAGATAGGCGGTACAGGTTCTGCCCATGGTCCCCAGACGTATCCACTCTTTAAATTAGCAACATCAACTATTCCAGCGACAGCAGATGTTAAATACCACACGTAACCATTACTATCTTTATATACAGAGAATGGACCTTCACAATATACTCTAACAGCTATTTTTTTCACACTTAAGTCTCTTTTATTTATTAAACCGACATCTCCAACCAGTATGTATGGGTCTATACTAATAAGTCTAGGAGACCATGTAGCTTCAGCAACATAAACATAGTCAGAATCAACATCAATCCCTAAAGGTCTATCGAACGGTGTCACTATTGTAACATCTTCGTTTAAAATGTCAAACATTACAACTCTACCTTCAAAACCTTCAAATTCAGGTGGCTTATTAAGCAAACTAATCCACAACTCATTTTCATAACCTTTCATAAAAAAAGGTATAAACTCTATATAACCATTAAATTCTGGGCAAAATTCTGGAACACTTAAAACATACGAATTGACAACAACATTATCTATCGGATTTACCTTAAGCAATATCGCTTTTCCCACACCTGTTTCTTGTATAATTTGTCTTACACCCACCCAAATGTAACCATTATGAAATGTTAAACAGTTACTTTCATTGTTAGTTCCAAGTTCAATGTACTGTACTTGTTTAGTTGCAATATCAAACTTTGCAATAATACTATTTCCATATGACTTAGGTGTAACCCATACGTTTCCATAACTATCAAGAGTTATAATACATGCACCACACGCAATATCGTATAGAACATATGAAAGACTAGTTTTGTTAATCTCTGCAAGTTGACCTGTTCTGCAAAGCGCTACATACACCATAGAGTTGTAAGGGTTATAAACTATCCCCATAGGCAATGAACTTGAAGGCAAACTTAATTTTTTAAAAGTGCCTGCACTTACACTTTTAAACTGCAAGTTAAAAGACACAAACAACATCAACGATAAAGCTAACACTAAAATTTTCCTTAAATTATTCATATCAATCAACACCTTCAACATTATTTATATAACACACACTCATATTTATTTTTAAATTTCCTAAGAAGGCTTTAACCGAGTTATAAGCGAAGCAGTCATTATTGGCAAAATCAGTGAAGCATCGCCTTCTATCATTATACGCTTTGCTTTTGCACTTATTTTGCCCCATGAAACTGCTTCTCTTGGTCGTGCACCCGAGAGGCTGCCATCCCATTCTTCCGCTGTGCTGACATATACTGCATAGTCTAATCCTTTTCTAAACTGGTTCCACCATAGGGTGTGGTGCTTTGAAATTCCGCCACCAACTATTAGGGCACCTGATTTTTTTGCTGTGTACACAAGGTCATTGAGTTCGCTTGAATCTTTTAGCAAGTTAATTTTGAAATCATGGTCTTGCGAAAAAAGCCATATTTGATATCCAGCTGCCCCGTCGGTTATGCCTGGCACGTAAACTGGTATGTTATTTTTTGCTGCCCAGTAAAGGATGGAACTTTCATTGCACATCTGCTTTCCTATCTCATGGCATAGTTGGTGAGTAGAAACTTCTTTAATATTTTCTTTCCATAAACTTTGAAGCAACGATTGCATTTTCTTTTCAATCACTATGCCATAACTTTCGTTGGGAACCAAAACATTTCCTAAACGGTTTATGCCTTCTTTGTGAAGTTCAGCATCATTCATTTGAAATGCGCCTTTGTAATAGCTTTCCCAGCATCTTGCCACGTCATGGTCAATGGTTCCACACGTAGTAATTATCACATCCACAAGCTTGCGTTTTGCAAATTCCTTCAAAGCACCCCTCGTTCCAGTTGCAACAAGATTTCCAGTAAAAGAAAGAAATTTCATACACTTTTCATCTTTAATCATGTTCTCTATTATTTTCACTCCTAAAGCCAGCTTACCCGCCGTAAAACCCCATGCTTTTCCCATTTGTGAAACAAGGTCTTCAACAGACATGTTTTCAGAAAACGTGTAATCTTCAACAATTTCTCGTAACATGCCATATTCTCCCTTTAATTAACGTTGCAAAACTTCACCTCTTAACCTTATTAAACTATTCCTCAAAGGAAACAATACATAGCATTCTAGGATTTGGTTTCATGAGAATTAGGATGAAAGAAATGTTTAATAGTTTCTTTTTATTTTTAGATGTAAAAGTGGTTGAAATGGGCGATTCAGTTCCACATAGCTAGATTCTCGCAATATTTAGCCCATATAAGGATTAGTTTTGCACTAGAATTATATTCTAGCAATATAAAACAAGGGAGAGATGAAAATGTCAGACATGGGAATTACTGTTAAAAAATCCGAAGACTTCTCTGAATGGTATACCCAAGTTATCTTAAAATCAGAACTTGCCGATTATGCACCAGTTAAAGGCTGCATGATTTTCCGTGAAATTTCATATGCCATTTGGGAGAGAATTCAAGAAATTTTCAATAAAATGATAAAGGCGACAGGGCATAGCAACGTATATTTCCCAATGTTCATTCCTGAAAGTTTCTTGAGAAGAGAAGCAGAGCATTTCGCTGGATTTGTACCTCAAGTTGCTTGGGTGACAATGGGTGGAGATACGCCTCTTGAGGAAAAGCTTGCCATAAGACCCACGTCAGAGACAATTATGTATGCAACCTATGCTAAATGGATTAGAAGTTGGCGAGATTTGCCAGTAAAGCTGAATCAATGGAACAGTGTTGTAAGATGGGAAACAGAAGCCACCAAGCTTTTTCTCAGGACACGCGAGTTCCTTTGGCAAGAAGGACATACGGCTCATGCCACGAAAGAAGAAGCAGATCAAGAAGTTATGGAAATCTTGAACGCATACAAAAGTGTCATAGAAAACTATTTGGCAATTCCTGTGCTTGTGGGAAAGAAAACAGAGAACGAAAAATTCGCTGGTGCCTTCTATACAACATGCCTTGAAGCCTTGATGCCGGATGGCAAAGCATTGCAGATGGGGACATCGCATCAGTTAGGCCAAAATTTCTCCAAAGTGTTCGGCATTAAATTCCTTGATAAAAACGAAGAAGAACGCTATGCTTGGCAAACTTCTTGGGGCTTTTCAACACGAATGATAGGTGCATTAGTTATGTTACATGGCGATGACAAAGGATTAGTGTTGCCTCCAAAAGTTGCACCAATACAAGTTGTAGTAATTCCAATACCTTACAAAAATGTTGACTCAGAGTCAATTCTAACCAAAGCTAAAGAAATCCGCGAAACATTGCAGGAGCATAATGTACTTGTTGTTCTTGATGATAGAGCAGAATATACCCCTGGTTGGAAATTTAATGAATGGGAACTAAGAGGCGTGCCAATAAGAATAGAGATCGGTCCAAAAGATTTGAAGCAAAGACAATTGACAATCGCCAGAAGAGACACTTCAAAGCGATTTTCCATAGAAGAAAAAGATCTAGTAGACAGTGTAACAAAACTGCTTGAAGAAATTCAAAAAAATCTGTACAGCAGAGCAAAAGAATTCCTAGAAGAAAACATCACAACAGCTAAAACTTACAGTGAATTCAAGGGGATCTTGAAAAAGAAAGGTGGCTTCATTCGGGCATCATGGTGCATGAGCTCTGCATGCGAAGAGAAAATAAAGGAAGAAACTGGGGCAACAATCCGGATTGTGCCTTTTGAAAAGGAGAAACCATTCTCAAAATGTATCTATTGTGGCGAAGAAGCAAAGGAAGTTGTGTACTTTGCTAGAGCCTACTAATCACAGCTACGCTATACGTTAGTCGTATAGTTTTACATGTTTTTCGAGTTCCTCTATAGCATCGTCTAATCCCAGTTTTTTCAGCGTTGTCTTTGTTGGTATCCCTCTTTCGTCCCAGCCTCTCTTCTTATAATATCTCTGCAACATGATGTTATATTTTGTTCTATCAAGTTTTGCCCCTTTAAGTGAACCTTTGCTTATTGGTTCTTCAAACCATCTTGCTGGTGGAGAATCCATTTCTTTACTCCATTTCTTGCCATATTCCCGAATCCAAAAGGCGCGGGTCAAATTGAATATTCTGTCAGCAATCAATGTTAAGTCATTCCACGTCATTTCCAAACCTGTTGCAGCGTACAAAAACTTGGTGTACCATTCCAGTTCAAAGCCAAGCTCTATCCATGGAAGTCTACAAACTGTGAGAGATTCAAAAACTCCTCCTCGGATCCGTTGCAACTCGATGACTTTATCAACTTTTTCCTCATTGTAACTATCTCTTCCAGTTTTCACTTCCCAAGAAATAACCCAAGCATCTTTGTGGTGTGCCCCAATGGAGCTTGTGGAATAAGCCAACGCCATAGCCGGCGTAGTGTGGCAATCATAAGCTGAAATCTCTAACCCTTTAACGTGCATAGCCCAGCGGCTTGAATCACCACCTATTTTTTCTGCGGTATATCGAACGCCTTCTGCTAATAAATCACCTAATCCACGTCTATATGCTATGTCTTCAATCAAGGTTTTGGTTTCTTTAAATTTGCCCCAAGAAATCTTCTCCTGTATTAATCCTTTTTCAGAAGCTTCCATTGCGAAACCTAGAATATTGCCTAAAGAAATTGTGTCTAAACCAAATTCGTCTGCGGCCCTATTGAGAGCTGCAACTTGAGCGAGATTGCCTAAGCCTATGTTAGAACCTAACATGGCAACGTTTTCGTAATCAAGTTCTGACTCTTTCTTATCAGAGCCTTTGATGACATTGCCACAAGTGATGTTGCAATGGGGGCATCCGCGATTAGAAATCTTCATTTTTTCCATGGCAAAACCGCCAATGGCTTCAGCCTTTTCAAAAACCCCTTCACTGTAATTATACGTTGGGAGAACACTATTTTCTTGGCTCCATTCAATAGTTGACATCGTGCCTTGCCTTTTCCAAAACGCGTAATTAGGCTTGGTCAAAACTTCTCTGTAAGCTTCTGCGCCTAAATCCTTCATTTCTTTAGGATAAGCTGCGGATAACTCTCCAGAACCGATAAAAACGACTGCTTTTAAATTCTTAGAACCCATAACTGCACCCATTCCTGGTCTTCCACCCGCTCGTCCTTCTTGAGAAACAATGTTTGCAAACTTGACAAGATTCTCTCCTCCTTGACCGATGCACAGGATTCCCGCAGCAGTTCCATAGGTTTCTCTCAGTTTCTTCTCGGTTTCAAACGAGTTTAGACCCCAAAAGTCTTTGCCGTCAAGAAACTCCACAATATCATCCTGAATAAGCATGATCACTGGTTTTTTTGCTTTACCTTCCATAATCACAGCATCATAGCCTGCTTTGCGCATTTGAACAGCAGCTTTAGATCCTATGTTTCCATCTCCATAGCTGTTTGTTAATGGGCTTTTAGCCGCCACGATAAGTTTACCACTGCTTGGCAAAGCAAAACCAGTTAAAGGGCCAGCTGCAAAAACTAGAATGTTTTCAGGGGAAAAAGGGTCAATCTCTGGCTTAAGTCTATCCCACAAAATTTTAACTGCGAATCCTCTGCCTCCGAGAAAATTTTTGGCTAAACCTGCCTCGTAACGATTAGCCGAAGCCTTATCTTTGCTTAAATTCACTTCTAGAAAGGTTCCTTTCCAACCAAACATGTGCATCATCTATGTGTTT
The DNA here is from genome assembly GCA_964489195.1 of uncultured Candidatus Bathyarchaeia archaeon. GTDB lineage: Archaea > Thermoproteota > Bathyarchaeia > Bathyarchaeales > Bathycorpusculaceae > CAZAXN01. The sequence continues at coordinate 74,873 of CAZAXN010000037.1, read as the reverse complement.
CACGATTATCTGCTTCAAAGTAAATAAATTTAATGAGTGAATATGCTAAATTACAAGTTTCTCAGGCTCAATATTTCTGTTTTTCAAGCCCAGATCGCTGACCTTAAACTTTCTATCGCCGAATAACAGAGCATACTCTTCTCCATTGTAAAGTGCTGCAGCAATTCTCCCTATTGCATCAGCCTTCATGATTCCGCTTCCACTAGCACCCCCAACAACCATCAAATCGTTTTCCTCGAAAATCAAAGGTTGCCCATCAATAGTGTTTATCTCGTATAAACCTGCAAAAGCTGAAAATGGTTGGCAATCTTTAAACTGAGGGAAATATTTGACTATCACTTGGTATAAACCATATCTGTAAAAGTTTTCCTCAGGCTCTGGATTGTCTTCAATTTTGAAAGCTCTTGGAAACTCGTCTCCATATGCAAGCCATAACGCTTCTTCTTCAGGCGCAGGTCGAATATATGCTGAGGGTCTCGGAAGAATTGTGAATGGCAAGCACCCAACGTCTGTGAAATCTTTTGTAAAAAGCAGTTTCCTGAGAGATTCAGTTTTTGCTTTCACAGAAAAAACTTGCCTTTTCTTACCTTTTATGAAGCATTCAATTCCAATCGGGTCCAAAAGCTGAGAAGCCCAAGCTCCTACAGCAATTATCGTCTTTTTAGCCTTCACCATTCCCCTCGTAGTTTTTGCCCCAACAACTGCAGCATCCTGCCAAAAATAGGGTTCTCCAGGCATGCCTAATGGTTTGCGGGGTTCTACGACAACTTCAGTAACTTCAGTGTTGTATTGAATCCTGCCGCCAAGTTTTAAAAATTCTGTTTCATAAAATTTTACAAGCGAATCAACATCTATGAAACCCGCTTTTGGAATCAATATGCCTTTATGAACATTTCCTAAACCCATTAATTGTGCTTCTTCATCATCTGAAAAATCTGTCTTAATGCCGAGTTTTTTGGCTAATTCGCTTTCATCATACTCCCTATATTGGAAGCCTTTTTCACTTAAATCCGTCAATACAGGTAGCATTTTGTGGTATTCCTCTTCGTCAAAGAGCCACAAATATCCAGCCCAACGCAGTTTCAAATCATAATCCAAATCACTTTGTACGTGCCTATAAAATTCAACAGAAGAATCAGCTAAAGCAAAATTTGTGCGGGAATAAAATAAACAGCGAAATGCTGCGGCACTCTTAGCAGTGCTGCCTTGTCCTGCCGCAGCCAGTTTATCAACAACTATCACATCAGCCTTTGGGTTTCTACTTTTGATATGATAAGCTGTTGCCAAGCCTATAATTCCAGCACCTACTATTAGTGCATCATGCTCAACCATGAGCATTCCTCAATCTGAGAGAAGTGTTAGAAAAGTGTGGCAACCACTTATAAAGCTTAATTTTTTACTAGATTTATTTGTTGATGATCTTGTAAGGGAACACTTATTTATTTCCAGAGAATATGAGATAGAGCAAATATCTTAAGACATTGGAGGATTAGTTGCAAATGCTAACAAATAGAAAGGGCGTTTCAACTCTTACACTGATAATTCTGATATTGTGCTCTACTGTTTTTGGAGCTTTCTTATCCTACATGTGGGTTATGTCAAACTTCTACCTAGAACCTGAAAACACAAGCTTAGTCATAACAAATGTTAATTTTCCAGTTGACCATGCAGACTATTTCTACGTAACTGTGATGAATCCGTCACATTCGCCATCTGCCACAAACATAACAAGCATCTTTTTTACGACGGAGGGAGACAACGAAGTCTATAATGTAACAAGTACCTCACCAGAGACACTTCCAATAACTCTCGAAAGAGGAACAAATAAAACTATCAAATGTGAAAGATCCTGGGGTGAATTTGCAGGAAAAACAATAACCGTGCATGTTTCCGCATCTTCCGCTTCAGGCGCAACCGCATCAGTTAAGACCAGCTTTGTTAAATTAAGGCTGGCAGTGGAATTTGATTCCGGAAGAAGTTGCAGATATTTCTATGTAAGTGTCATAAATGATCAACAATCCGCAATAAATCTTACATTAAAAAAGTTATATGTTAATCTTGCACCCATTGAAAATGCCACACAAATCCTTGGCAGTCGATCTATTACCATTTTTGGAACCGCTCTGCCCAACAATGGAGAACCACTTTATCTTCAATGTTCATATAACTGGGAAGGTAATGTGGCCAGCCAGAGAGTTAGGGTGGAAACAGTAGAAGGCTATTATGCTGAAGCTACTGCAAATGTTACTGCAAATGTGTTTCTAAAGATAACAGATGTCACATTCAACAAGATGAATCCTAATGAGATGAGTATAACAGTTTCTAACTCGGTAAATTCAAGCACCAAAGTTGATATAACAGACATTGCTCTCACCTATGATAATGGGACACAACCTCAAGAATATCATATAAACGGGAGTTATACGACTCCATCTTTCGCTCCATACTATACACTTAACATAAATAAAAGCGTAACTTTTGATCATTGCCTTTGGAACTGGAGAAATTTGCGTGACCAAAATGTCACAGTAACCGTATACACAAAACAAGGGTATACGCCTGTATCAAAAATAGTGAAGACTCCAAAGGAAATAGTATTCAGCGTAAATGTAAGCTTTGATTTGACTGATACAGCACATTTCTCTGTTAATGTTACAAATATGCCATGTTCTCTCCAAAATATTACTATTACACAAATAAAGCTTAACACAAACTCATCAAATTTCACTTCTCAAACAATATCTATAGGAAATTGGAACCAGTTCAATTGTGGATTTGATTGGACAGCTTTTAGAGGAAGCTTGGTCACCATCATGGTTAACGCATCGAATGTTATTCAACATCAAAATGTAACATTGCCCTCTATACTGTTAAAAATAATCGATGCTAACTTTACTGAAACTGGAGATAGCCGAGGGTTCACCGTAACTGTCGAAAACATTAATAACTCTTTGCTAAATGCCACCATTGCCAACATAGTGGTGCGCTTCGGAAATGAAACAGTTTTTCAAGCTGAAGGCATCAGATACACAGTCGAAGTTGGCAAAAATGTCACCCTTACGTTTTCGTGGAACTGGAGCGATTACAACACTAAAGAGGTAAAAATAAGCATCTACACTGTGGAAGGCCTCGAATTCGCCAACGCATTCATAGTTTAGCAGAATCCATTTGCATAATCTTTATTTCCTTTTCAATGCAAAAGCCTAAAAAGCAGAGGGCAAAAGCCTTGGCAAAAATAGAAGTCACAGAAAGAGTGCGCACTATAAAGTATGCCATCCGCGATGTTATTATCCACGCGAAACAAATAGCAAAAACTGGTAAGAAAATTTATTACTTAAATATAGGTGACCCTGTTGCTTTTGATTTTGAAACGCCTCAGCATATTCGTCGAGCTTTGACAATGGCTGTTGAAGAAGGTACAAATGCGTATTCGCCTTCTGAGGGTTTACTAGAACTGAGAGAAGCCATAGCTGAAAAGGAAAAAAGGATTAATAGTATAGACATCTTAGCCGATAATGTTGTTGTAACTCAGGGAATTTCTGAGGGTATTCAAATGGTTATGGCTGCACTTATTGATGCTGGAGATGAGATTACTCTTCCAGGTCCAACTTATCCGCCGTATATTTCTTATGCGAGATTTTTTGGTGGAAACCCCGTTACTTATGAAACTGTTGAAGAAGAGTGTTGGCAACCAAATATTGATGATTTACGAGGTAAAATTTCGGAAAGAACGCGTGGAATAGTAATTATTAATCCTAACAATCCGACTGGTGCTGTTTATGGCGAGAAAGTTGTCAAGCAGATTTTGGATTTGGCTGGTGAATATGATTTGCCTGTTTTGTCTGATGAAATTTATGATCAGATAATTTATGAGAAAAAATTCGTTAGCACGGCTCATCTTGCGAAAGACGTTCCGGTAATAGGGCTTAATGGATTTTCTAAAGCCTATTTGATGACTGGATGGCGTCTCGGTTATGTTTACTTTCATGATGAAGAGAATCAACTGCAAGAGCTGAAGCAATGTGTCGAAAAAGAAGCGAGAATTCGCCTTTGTGCAAATACGCCTGTTCAAAAAGCTGGAGTAGCAGCGTTGAATGGTCCACAACATCATGTGAAGGAGATGGTTGAAAGACTTGAGCAAAGGAGAAATTATGCGTTAAAAAGGCTGAATAACATTAAAGGGATGAGTTGTGCGAAACCTGAAGGAGCCTTTTATGTTTTTCCAAAGATTCACGGCGTAGGTTCAAAGTGGAAAACAGATTTTGAATTTGTTTTGAGCCTTTTAAAAGAAACTGGTGTGCTTTTTGTACATGGGTCAGGGTTTGATCCTGTCTATGGTGCTGGACATGTTAGAGGAGTTTTCCTTCCACCAATCCCAACATTGGAGCAGGCTTTTAACGAAGTGGAGCGTTTCATGGAAAAAAATAAGTAAATATGAAAATACGGCTTGCTTGCATTTTTTCTACTCGTAGATTGGTATTCCTTCATTTGGGCTTCGAACTAGTTTTACAAATTCTTCCATCAATTTTCTAGTGACAGGACCAGGGGTTCCCTTTCCTATTTGTCTCTTGTTTATTTCTCTCACAGGCACGATTTCTGCAGCGGTTCCAGTAAAGAATACTTCATCAGCATTGAATAATTCGTATGGTGTTATGTTCTTCTCTGAAACTTCATATCCTAGTTTTCTGGCAAGTTTCATTACGGCCTCGGCTGTTATTCCAGGTAATGCCCCTGTATAGCTTGGCGGCGTGAATATGCTTCCGTTTTTAACTATAAATACGTTTTCCGCTACTCCTTCACATACGAAACCGTTCTTGTCAAGGCAAATTGCCTCGTCCACTTCGTTTATGTTTGCCTCTATTTTTGCCAGTATGCTGTTGAGATAGTTGAGTGATTTTATCTCGTGTGTTGTAGCGTCTACTGGGTCTCTTTTTACCCATGAAAGCATAGCGGTGACGCCTCTTTCTTTGGCTTCGCTTTTATGCAATGCAATAAAATCGGTTATCACTATTACTGTTGGTTTCAAGCATTTTTTCGGATTTAATCCAAGGTCGCCTACTCCTCTTGTGACTACAAGGCGAATATACGAGTCTTTCAGATTATTTTTTCGCAGGGTTTCCAGTACTATATTTATCATTTCATCTTTTTGGATTGGAATTTGCAGCATTATTGTGTGAGCTGAACGGTAAAGCCTGTCGATATGTTCTTTAAGTTTGAATACAATGCCGTTGTAAGCGCGTATCCCTTCGAATATGCCGTCTCCGTAAAGAAGGCCATGGTCATAAACTGAAATTTTCGCTTGTGACTTTGGATAGTAATTGCCATCTATATAGACAAGTAATTCTTTCTCCAATATTTTAGCCTCTTTTACACTGGAGAGTTTGAGTATTCAATTAAGGTTTGATATAGTTTTTGTAAAAATTAGTTGTTTTTAACCATTGTTAACCATAGAATTGTGGTCTTTTTGACAAATGTCTGGGCAAGGGTAATGGTTTAAAGGGTTTGGTTTTCATTATTTCCTTGATTTCGCTTATTAATTGTTTAAGCTTAATTTTGCGTATTTCTCCAGTTCTCCTGTCTCTTACGGGAAGCATGTTAGATTCTATCTCTTTTTGTCCAACAACGATTATGTAGGGAACCCATTCCATTTCAGCCTCGCGAATTCTTTTTTGCAAAGTCAATGCTCTGTCGTCAATATCTACACGTATGCAATGCGGCTCTATTTCTTCCACGAGTTTTTCAACTTTTTTCAGGTATTTGTCTGACATTGGAATTATGCGTATTTGCGTTGGTGAAAGCCATAAAGGAAGCATCGGTGGTTTGCCATTTTGCTGTTCCTTATATGCTTTCTCCAGTAATGCGTATACGCATCTTTCGATTGCACCACTTGGGGAGCAGTGTAGAATCAGTGGATGCTTTCTTTCACCTTTTTCGTCAACATATGTTATGTCGTATCTTTTGGCGTTTTCCACATCTATCTGGTCTGTTGAAAGGGCTGCAGCTTTGTTCTGATTATCCACAAAGTTGAAGTCCCATTTTAGTCTAAAATAGAAGAAGGGTTTTTCCCACATTTCAACTAGCACTGATTTGCCGAGGACTCTTACTAAAGAGTTGATGAATCTCTTATTCTTATTGTAGAAGTCTTTTGTGAATCGAATTGCAACTTCAAAATCGTCTTTTGATAAGCCAATTTCTTCACAAATGTTTATGCATAGTTTGAATCTCGTCATGAACTCTTTTTTGGCTTGTTCAAAGTCTGTGCAAAATGCGTGGCAGTCTGGCATTGTGAATGCTCTTAAGCGTCTTAAGCCAACCACTTCTCCGCTTTTCTCTCTTCTGAAACTGTAGCGGGTTAATTCGTAAACTTTCAGTGGCATGTGTTTATATGAGAACTGTGTGTCGTGAACCATCAGGAACTGTCCGAAACAAGCAGCAAACCGCAGAAAAAGTTCTTTATCCTCTGACTTTAGCAGATATTGTCTTGCAGGAAAGCGGTTGATATAGTCTGCTAGGCTTGGATGTTGAAAGTCATACATGACAGGAGTTTCAACTTCCATGGCGCCATACTCAATCATCTTAGCAGTGACAAACTGTTCAAGCAAGGATTTAATCAGTCGTCCTTTCGGATACCAGCGTATATTTCCTGGGTCGCTTCCAAGCTCATAATCAGCTATTTCCAGCCTCTTCATTAATGGAACATGCGGCGGCATCTGCTGACTTGCTCTTACCTTAGTTATTTCGTATTTCGCGAATTTTTCAAGATTTTCATTTTTTTTGAAATTAAATTCTTCAGTAGACACTATCTTTCCGTCTGGCTGGAGAATGTACCAAAAGGATTCTAATTTTTCTTCAGCTTTTACTGCTTCAGAAACTTTTTCCTCTTTTTCTATTTTTTCTTCTACTGGGAATATCGCACGAGATTGCTCTGCAAGTGGATGCCCTTTTATGGATATTGTGAATTGTTTATTCCAGCCGAAGGGGGCACGATATGTTTCTATATTCTTCTCTTTTGCATAAGATTCCATAGTTTTAACTACTTTCAGTGCCTCTGCTGGGTCTGCCAAGTTGCTACTTAAATGCGCATAAGGATAGATTAGAATGCGGTTCACCTTGAGCTTTTCGAGGGAAGCTTGGGTTTCATCTATGGCTTTTTTGGCTACTATTGTGTTGTCGCCTTCTTCTACTGCTGTAAATAAAACAACAATTTCCTCTAATCGTGCAGCTTCCTTTTCAGCTTCTTCAGCCATTGCTATTTCTTTCTGTATAGGCTTATACTCGATGAAGTTAGCATGAAGTTGCAATATTCGCATCTGTAGCCTCCTCTCCTAGACGCTGTACCGCCATTTTTCAAGTTGCTTATCCTTTTTTGTTCGTTTCTTAAACTCTTTATAATGTTCTTTGCATAGATAAGCGCGTTTCTCGCTGCTTCCTACATTTAAGCCTGCAGACCTAACTTTTTCGCCTGAAAGTGAACGGACCGCTTCGTTACTGCAACCTGATATACTACATTTTACGCCTTTGTCAATGCGTCCCAAAGATTAACGCCTCTTTTAATAGGAGTATGCTTTATTCCTTAATTTCTTTTTCATAAAGTGTATGTGCTCTCTGATAAATTTCTGCCTTATCACAGGAGAATGTTGGACCTTGTGCTTCTACAACAATTGATGCGATTGCGGAGCCAACGCATGCACATCGTAAATAGTTTGCATCGTTGACGTATTCGCTGAGGAAGCCACCGATGAAGGCGTCTCCAGCTCCTGTTGGGTCAACGATTTTTTCTGGTTTATATGCTGGGATGTTGTGAATTTCGTCTTCAACAGAAAGTGTGGCGCCTTTCATTCCTAAAGTGACTATGACCACTTTTACCCCATAATCATGAATCGATTTTATGGCAGGGGTCAAGTCTGACTGATTTGTAGCGGCCTTAATCTCAGCTAGAGAGGACTTGTAAATATTTACTATTTCCAATATGTGCTTGTCTTTAAGAGGGCCTAATGTAACATTGCCGTTTCCATCAAAGTTTCTTACTAGCCCTTGTGGGTCAAAAGATAAGCATTCTGCATATTTTTTCAATTTTTCAATAACCTCGTATGCGACTTCTCCGGCTATAGGCGCAATATGGATGGCGTTAGCTTTCAGATGATTTGGCAAATCTTCGACAGTAATTGGTGGGGCTCGATTCCTTAGTTGTAGTGTACGTTCTGATAGGTCCCTATTGTATTTAAGTTCAAAATGTGTAGTAAGTGCATTTTCAACTTTAGCTGTTCCCATTAGTTCGATGTTTTCTTGTCTAAGCAACCACAAGTAAGCATTTGGGAAATCATTGCCAACTTTGGAGATTACAGCAACTCTCGCGTCTAAACGCCTAGCTGCAAGGGAAACATATGTGGGAGAACCGCCTAAAACAACAAAGGGCTTATGCCTATCTGGCAAAAGGATTGAGTCTATGCTGAAGTGTCCCACAGTTACAACGTCAAACATGGTGAGTTAAGCGCCTCTGTAAGGTATTGTATCTCATTAAACTTAAAAGCAGCGGAACATGACTGTAAATTTGGCAAAACTTGTAAAATATTTCTGAACATGCTAAATCTTTGACTGCAGCAAAAGTATCGCCCTGGCCAAGTCTCCTCCACTTTCTTCCAATGCTTTTTTTGCTTCTTCTACACTTTTGCCTGTTTGATCTGCTACAAGTCTTATGTCTTCTTCTGGTATAGCTAATTTTCGTTCAATGGTTTTTTCAGTGATTTTTCCACCTGTTACTTGGAAGATTTTTTGCCCTTGCATTTCAAGTATTGCTACTTCTGGCTCTTCTATAGTGATTTCTTTGCTGCTGGTTTTTATAATAACCTGTTCTGTATCAGCTATTGTATCCATGTTCATACCCATGCGTTGCATCATACGTTTTGCTTCTCTCGGGTTAATGCGCCTGTGCATGAAATCACCTTTCTTTAATCTAACAGTTACTTTTCAACTCTCATAAATTTAACTTTCCTGCAAGCATCCACGTCTCACTTTAACTGCGACACCTTTTTTGAAACTTTTCATTTCCTCACCTGATAAAACAGTTCTTCCAACCGCCAAAACTTTGCGGTCTTTGTTCACTATAATTACCTCATCCTTTGGGCGAATTTCCTCATCAGCATCAATAACATGCGCTGCAAATACATCACCACCTTTAACAATAAACTCTGAAACATCATCTCTAACGGTTATGAAGCATTTTGCAGCAGTGTCATTTTGAACAATTCGTTTTGCTCCCGTAATGCTTAGAGAAAATAAACCGTCTGTGGGACGAAGGGTCACAAGTCTTTTTCCATTCAAATAGACATAGCGTATTCTACCAGTTCTCTTTGAATAGTAAATATCAACATTTTCTGGAAAAAGTCTAATTCCTACACCTTTCCCAAACTGGTAATCAGCAATACTTCTAATTCGCTTGAGTGCTTCTTCCAATCTTGAGTCACCATTGACTGGAATATTTGCGATTCGACAACTATAAACATAACCAAATAATAAAAACAGTTTAGGTGTGTGTCAATCATTGCGATGTGAAGTCTGCGGAAGCAAAATTCATGGCAAACCATACAAGGTAATAATTGAAGGTGCAAAACTAACAGTATGCAACGAATGTTCAAAACATGGCAAAATCATCATTGAAGAAGCGAAACCTAAAACTACGTCACTGAAACCTAAACCACTATTTCCATCTTCTAGAGTTGAAAGTAAAAAATCTTTTGAAACCGCTGTGGAATTAGCGCAGGAACTAGTGGAAAACTTTGGCTTGAAGATAAGGCATGCAAGAGAAAAGCTTGGGATTTCACATGAAGAATTAGGTAAAAGAATAAATGAAAAGGTCTCTGTTCTTAGAAAAATCGAAACTGGAAAAATGAAGCCAGACAATGTGCTAACTGCAAAGCTTGAGCATGCTTTAAAAATCAAGTTGTTGGCGCCTGCTTCTGTAGAAAAAATCCCACCAACAAAGGTTTCTGGGCCAGTGAGCCGTTCGCTCACGCTTGGAGATTTAATACAGCTGAATAGGAAGGATCAGGGGAAGGAGGAGCCGACTGAACGAAAGTCCTCATAGTTCAACGACGACAATCTTTTGAATCGTCAAGCCTCGAAGAACTTAAAAATTTGGCGGAATCAGCAGGATACATTGTAGTTGGCAAAATGGAGCAAGTTCGAGAGCCAGATCCTCGTTACCAAATAGGCGCTGGAAAGGTGAAAGAACTGGCTGAGCTTGTGAAAGAGACAGGTGCACAGAAAGTGATTTTTGATAATCCTTTGAAATCTGTTCAAGCCTATAATCTTGCAAAAGCCACAGGTGTAGAAGCTATTGACCGCTTTCAATTAATCCTCGAAATTTTTTCTAGAAGGGCAACAACCACTGAAGCACAAATGCAAATTCAATTAGCTAGAATGCAATATGAGTTAGCACATGCCAAAGAGCGCGTGAGGCTGGCAAGAAAGGAGGAGCAGCCAGGATTCATGGGGCTTGGTGCTTATGAAGTCGATGTTTACTACGAAGCTGTAAAAAGACAAGTGCATACAATACGTAAGAAGTTAAAGAAAATTGGGGGAAAACGTGTTCTGCATCGTGAAAGACGAGCAGAATTAGGCTTCCCATCAATATCTTTAGCTGGATACACCAATGCTGGGAAAAGCTCACTGTTCAATGCACTTACCGAAGAGGAAGTTCCCGTGGATAAATCATTATTTACAACACTTTCGACAACGACAAGGCTTGTAGAATTTTCAAAAAAGAAATTTCTATTAACTGACACAGTGGGCTTCATTGACCGGTTACCTTTAACATTAATAGAAGCTTTTCATTCAACTCTTGAAGAAACCATTTATTCTGACTTGATACTTCTCGTAGTGGATATAAGTGAACCCATTGAAGTCATTGAAAAGAAACTGACTGTTTGTTTGGAAACTATACAGCGTATAGAAGCATCTGGCATTCCATTAATTACAATTCTAAACAAAATTGACTTAATAACAGAAGCAGAAATGCTTCAAAAACTTGAAATTCTAAAAGAAAAGGTGCATAAGCCAATCTGTATATCTGCTTTACGTAAGACTAATCTTGACTCACTTAAACAGGAAATAATAAAAATACTGAAAAACTACATTCGCGCCTCTCTTGTAATCCCATTAAAAAATCAGGTGATGCCTTTTATCTCGTGGCTTTTTAAAAGTGCAGATGTTAAAACAATAAAATATGAAGGTAATTCTGCCCACATAATTTTTGAGGCTGTTCCATCATTTGTGGAGAAAATTCGAAATCGTGTGGAAGAATTTGATGGAAAATGTCAAAAAATCTAATCAAACGAAGAACATGTTTGAAGTTGCAGTGTTAAGGTGGGGTCATCGTCCACAAAGAGACGCTAGGCTCACTACTCATGTTGCACTGGTAGCCAGAGCACTCGGAGCGACAAGATTTGTTTTGTCAGATATTGAGGACAAGAAGATTAAGGAGACAGTTGAAAAAGTTAAAACTAATTGGGGAAATGGGTTTCGTTTTGAAATGGGCACTTCGTGGAAAAAAGTTGTTAAAGACTGGAAGGCAAAAGGTGGAATAGTTGTTCATCTCACAGCTTATGGAGAAAACATCCAAACAAGCAATGTACTGCAGAGAATAAAGGAAACTGAAAAAGCCATTCTAATCATAGTCGGAAGCCAAAAAGTTCCTAGAGAGTTTTTTTCTAAGGCTTTTTCCGATTTTAACGTAGCAATTGGAAATCAACCGCATTCTGAATGTGCAAGCTTAGCTGTTTTTTTAGATCGTTTATTTAAGGGTGAAGAGTTGAAAAAAAGTTTTAGAAATGCAAAAGTTCGCATAATTCCCCAAGAAAGAGGGAAAAAAATACAAACATTAAAAAATTTGCAGTCTAGTAGATTGGATAAAGAGATTTAAGTTAAAGATTACAAATAATAATACAGAGAATGTTCAACAGTTAGCAAAGGTTTCAAACATTGTCAACCATAGACGATTTAACATTAACAAAAATCGCAGAAGCTTTAGGTGAAGAAGAAGCCGTTAAATTAATTGGTATTCTGAAAAATTCAGATGAAATCACAGATGATGAAATAGCAAACAAAACTGGCATAAGACTAAATTCGGTTCGCAAGATTCTGTACAAACTTTACGATCATTCTCTCGTCAGTTTAAGACGAACACGCGACCCTAAAACCGGGTGGTTCATCTTTCATTGGAAACTGCAGCCAGATCAGCTTGAAGGTTTCATACTAAGCCAGAAACGTCGTGTGCTCGAAAAACTTAATATTCGCTTGGAATATGAGAAGAACCATGATTTCTACTATTGTTACACGGCTGGGTGCAGGCGAATTCCCTTTGAGGAAGCAGTGGAACTTGTCTTTCAATGTCCAACTTGTGGAAAGCCTCTTATGCATTATGAAAATGATAAAATTATTGATGTATTAACAAAAAAAGTTGAGAAGTTAAGGAAGGAATTGGGTGAGTGAACAGCTTCCATCAAGAGAACAAGCTCTGCGTCTTCTTCATCAGAGTAGATGTTTAAGAAACGTCATAAAACATTGTGAGGCAGTTGCAGAACTTGCTGTGGAAATTGCAAAGACTTGCAGAGAAAAAGGATTAGATGTTAATTTAGAACTTGTGGAGATAGGAGCTCTTCTTCACGATATTGGGCGATCAAAAACTCATAGTGTCCATCATGCAATAATAGGTGCTGAAATCGCCAAATCGTATGGATTACCAGAACCAGTGATTTCCATAATAAAAAGGCATGTTGGCGGCGGAATAACTGTAAGCGAAGCGAGAAAACTAGGGTGGCCTAGGGATGTTTATGTTCCTACAACTTTAGAAGAGAAAATTGTTTCATATGCAGATAAGCTAATTGAGGGTTCACATCGTGTACCAATAGAAACAACCATCAAAAAATTCTCGAAAGAATTGCCACCATCAGCTATTGCTAGAATTTGGAGATTACATGAAGAAATGTTGAATTTGATTGGCGACTGCGAATGCCTACCGTGAATCTTCTAGCAAAAGTACATAGCGATTCTCAACTCAAAATTGTCGAGCGGCTTTTGAGGTTAAAACTGAAATGCTTGAACGTGGAAACCAATATTTGCAAGGTTACTTCGCGTGGTTGGGTTCAAATCACTGTTTCTGGTGAGGATGAAAAGGCCGCATTGCATTATTTGACTGAAGAGACAGGATTAGCCGCTGTAAGTTTAGACGATGTAAAAAAATTTTCTATAATGAAAGGGTACATAACATCCATCGATAAAAGCAAAGACAAAATTTACGTGGACATGGGCATTTATCTGCCCAAAATTATTGATGTTGCAGTTTCATTGCAGCATTTACAAGTGCAGCTTGTTGATGGAAAAAAGATTGCACTTAACGAAATTGTGGAAGTCTTTGGTCTTAGCGAAAATTCTCCTTTATCCATTAAAATCTTCAAAGTTGACAAAGAAAATAATTGTATTGAAGGTTTGCTGTCGGAAAATCAGCTTAACCAATTTAAGAATTGGGCAAGTTCTTTGTTGGATAGACTGATAATTTTAGGTGTGTCTGAAGAAGAAGTGAAGTTGACTTTAAAAAGAGCAGGATGTAACCGTGATTTGACAGGGATTGAGACTTTAGGGTTATTTGAATACGCTGTGGCATGCAAACTTGGAACAGATGCTGCGGGTTTAGTTCCGAAAATCGGCAGGAATTTACGAAACGCAGCTTTGACTGTTTTTGATTCGGAAAGAGTGTTGAAGCTTCTGAATTATTAATAAGGCTCATTTTTTGGTGACTAGGTATACACCGATGAATATTAGAAAACCACCTAGAATGATGGATGAGCTTAATATTTCCTCTACGAGGATTATTGCAAACAGCACAGTTATCAATGGCTCTGCAAAAAGGAATGAACTAGTAACCGTTGCACCCACCTTTTTCATGACGTATAACCAAATGTAATAACCTAAAAACGAGCATGTGATGGCTAAATATAAGATTGCTAACCAGCCATTGAAACTTATTTTCACAATCTGATGAAAAGAATTCTCAATTAAAGCGAAAGGAATCAAGCATAATGCCCCAAGCACATTCACGTATGTTGCAACTAAAAATGGATCATACTTATCCGTTATTTTCTTTCCCAGAAGACTATAGGTAGCCCAGAGAATTGGTGTAGAAAGCAGAATTAAGCTTCCTAAAAGGAAAGTTGGATTTTCTGAAAAGTTTGTAGTTCCACCTGCAACCACGATATAAGTGCCTACTGCAGCGATTCCAATGCCTAAAATTTGTCTTTTTGCTAAATACTCTTTGAATATTACCCTTGAGAAAATAGTTATGAGAACTGGCGAAAGTAAGCAGACTAGAATTGCTGCAATGGATGCTCCTGCCATTTGAATTCCAGTATATTGAGCTGTGAAGAAGAAAGTCACGCCGGTAAGCGCTAGAAATAATAACACTGGAAAATCCCCCTTCTTAATTAAAAGTCTATAATTTTCCTTTCTTTTCCTCTCAACTAAAACTGCAATAACGAAGAGTCCGCCAGCAATAAGGAATCTTAAAGTTGCTATTCCAATAGGGGTTAATCCCTCTTTTAGAGCTATTTTAACAACAACGAAGGAACTTCCCCAAAACAAAATTAACATAATCATCAAGAAACTGTTAAAGTGATTAATGAACTTACTATTCATAGAGAACAATTACTTTTGCGCACGTATAAAGTTAGGCTACTACTAGCAGTGCAAACTATTCATAAGAAGTCGAACATGAAAGGGCCTAACCTTAAAGTGCCCGATCTTTGGCCTATGGTCATGCGGCTGTTCGTAAGTCGTACAAGTCCCGCAAAACCTTTATTAAGTCTTACTATACAATTAAAATCAATAATTCGATCAGAGGGCAAAAAATGAGACGGACATTGAAGACGAACATTGATGTGGACAAGGACTTCTCTCTTGTTCCGATATCTGAGAAAATCAGAGAGAAACACTTTGCAGAAATATTAGATGTACTTTCTTTGAAAGATTTGACTTTGACGCAACGGAAAAAAGAGGCAAGTAAACCAATTTACTTAGTTCGATATGAGTAGCTTTTGCATTTTCTTGATTTTGGATCTTTAGAAATACAAAAAACTTGGGTATTATAGTCAAAACATTTATTGGGTTCTAGGATAAGACCAGAAGCAAATGGTGTAAAAAATGGGCGAATCATTCGAGTTTGATGTTCGAAAGAAGATTACCAAGGTAAGAGAAGACCTCAGCAAAGGAGAAATAGACGTCAGAGCCAAATTATCCAATATTGAGAAAATTAAAGTCGAGGCGTTAAAGAAGACGGGGGAGATGAAATATTCTGCACAACACGATGTGGAAAAGATCGACTAGGATTTTATGAAAAAGGTGGAGTTAGATAACCAAGTTAAAGCAAGGCTTGTTTTCGAAATTGCCTCGCTAAAGAGCGACATTGAAAAAGATCCAGGGGGCTAAGGAATACGCTTTTAGGGAAATCTCTGTCTTCGTGACCACAAAGAACCAGGCGTGTAAAGAGCATTGTTTAATTATGAGAGAGGCTGCTAAAGGAATCAGGCGTGCGACAATCTTTTTTCTCGTTTAGAATTTAGAAACTTGATTGTTACTTGAGAAGGATGAACAATGATAGCGTGAATAGTGGTGGCAGTCGAAAAATTTATTCTTTAAAAGAGAGGTTGGAAAGAGACCGGCTTTCTTGAGCTCTAAGAGCTCGCTGAGAGATGACTTTATCAGTTACTACACCTCCGGCGCACGTAACAAAAACTGAAATACTCTATACTTCACGAGGCGACCCATTGGAACACGGTTCTGGGCTGGTCCTAATTGTTTTTGTCTTGCTTGGAAACCTAGCTGGTGTAGTTCGAGCTGATGTTTTCGGAATTGATAAAGAAGGAATAGTTGACAGGGTGAAAGATGGAGACAGTTTCAATCTCACTTCAGGCGAGGGAATCAGGTTTGCCGACATAGATGCTCCTGAATGGAATGAAACAGGAGGAATCGCAGTAAAGAACTACCTTATTGATTTTTCAACTAATATGGAAAGCATGTTTTCTTGGATGTCAACGGCATCTCCAGAAATGATGGCGGGAGACGACTGATTTGTGTTGTTCTTGTCAGTTATAACGAAACGCATTACCTAAATATGAACAAGCAAATGACTGAATCTGGCCATGCTTGGATTTGGAACTTTGCAAACAATGAGTTCAACCCAGAGACATGGATCCGGCTTGTTGCCAAAGCCGAAGTTGTTTCAGGGTTCAGCACATTTCTCGGTCTCCTATTACTGATAATCACAGCATCGGGGATTACGGTATTTCGTATAAAGAGACTCTGTTAAGTAGCGTTGAGAGAGCTAAGAGGCCTACAGAGAAATAGAATATTGCACTATTCTCACGCTATTTCTTACGTTTACTATACCCTGCAGGGAGTCCAACACTTCGTTTCTCTCTCCCTGCAATCTCATGTGCTATTTATGATCTAAAACTTTCTTTTTCTTACCGTTAGGCACAATTCATCCTCGTCAACAAGTTAGACTTTGGTCTTACTTCTATAAGAAATGTGCGCGCCCTATGCCTTTTTTGCTTTCTGCTCCTGAAATGTCTGAGGTCTTGTCCGAATTCTCCTGTGAAAGATTAGCGCACGTTTCAGCCCAGCCTTGAGCAACAGCAGAAACTTAGTTCCGCAGTTTCCACAGTCTCCAGAAGAAAATAAGCGGCCACCCACATAGAAAGCAACACTGGACCTGAATAGTCCCGGCAGCACACTCGCTAGTCAAGATGAAGCAAGAAAGACAGTCTCGCGTCTTGATGAAGTTCTTAAGGTTGATATATTGAAATTATCGGAATGGTAGCTATATTTCTATTTTGCCTAAGCCATATGGGAAACGTCTTGACGAGCCTTAGGAAGCGGTTGGACGCCACGATTGCAATGCTAGCTATTGTCCGAGAGAAGATCAAGAACTGCCGCGGATACCCTCCATGTTGTCTAACGTTTCATAAGGATAACCGAATTAGTTGTGATGTGCTTGGGCCTATGACAGAGAGTGTATTTTTGACGCATTGTAAGAAATGCCGAGAAATGATGGTGGAGACACTGGGTCATATGTATCAATCAATGGATCGGGAATCAACGATAGATAAAAAGGGAAGTGACTAGACGATTTTCTGTTTGTCTAGGTCTAGTATTCTTTTATTGTGGTAGTTGGCAGTATGTAGGTCTCAGTAACCCATGGAATATTGCGGATATATTTTTGCACGAAGTTCATAGCATTGTCGTGATTGCCTGCACAGAACCACACGCAAGCGTCCCATGTTCCGAACACGTAGTAAGAGCAGTTTAGGTTTATGTCTGGCATTGGGTTCTTCTGCAGTTTTCGTAGGTGTTGCACTGCCTCTTCGGTGTGGTTAGGATCGATTTTGAGGAGTATCATGTACCAATTCATTCTTAGATCACTTGCAAAGCCTATAAGCCTCCAAACGCTTTTAGCCTTTATGAATTTCAAATCTGAATCGAAATTGTTGATGTCTTGTAGGCAAGAGTCGTCAACAAACTTATAACATTGAATTTCCCCTCGCAATGGCACA
Organism: uncultured Candidatus Bathyarchaeia archaeon; assembly: GCA_964489195.1. GTDB lineage: Archaea > Thermoproteota > Bathyarchaeia > Bathyarchaeales > Bathycorpusculaceae > CAZAXN01. The sequence goes on along the minus strand of CAZAXN010000037.1, from coordinate 57,270 downwards.
AGTGCAAACGCAAATGCCTCATAAACGAAACGCCTTGTCATATTTAGATCGATCGATCTTGTTGAAAAGTCTCGTAAATCAGGCTTCAATCTATCGAAAACGTTTGGAAACCACTTAAAACACGTATCGACGCAATACTCAACCGTGAATTCAGTGAACAACCCAGATTCAACAAACAAAAACATGGATTGGTGGGCCGGGCCGGACTTGAACCGGCGACCTTTGGCTCGTAAAGCCAATGTCCTAACCAAACTAGACGACCGGCCCAGCTCTTTCCTTCGGTTTAGACGTTTTTATTCTATTAAAGTTGACTGATTGGTAATAAATATAAATTGATTGCTTCTTATACTGCAAAGAAAAGCGCGAGAAACAATTTCGAGCGATGTTGAGGAAGGAAAAATCTCAGGTGAGTGAATGAAAAGAATTATGGTTACCGGGGCTGGCGGACCAGCCGGCATAAACTTTGTCATGTCACTTCGAATTGCGCCGGAAAAAATGTTCATTGCTGGAACAGAAGCGAATCCGCATTTTGTTTATTTAGCTCCAACAGACAAGAAGTATTTAGTTCCAAAGGCAACAGAACATCTTTACATTGACAAATTAAACGAGTTGACAGAAAAAGAGAAAATCGAATTTTTGCATCCACAACCCGACATTGAAGTGCAAGTTGTCTCGGAAAATCGCGAAAAATTAAAAGCAAAAACGTTTCTGCCATCAAAAAAGGCAGTGAAGGCATGCCAAGACAAGCTGGAATCCGCAAAATCTGGCAAGACAAAGGTATCCCCGTGGCGAAAACTATGGCTTTACGCAAAGAGCAAGACATAGACGATGCTTTTCAAGAGCTCGGAAACCCCATTTGGATTAGAGCCAGACATGGTGCTGGCGGCAGGGGCAGTACACAAGCATATGACAGAGATACAGCGATTTCATGGATTAATTATTGGAAAGCTAGAAAAGTGGGTTGGGGGTTCATTGCTCAAGAGCATTTACCTGGAAAAAACATAGGTTTTCACAGTCTTTGGAAAGAAGGCGAGCTTGTCACGTCTATGGCTAGAGAACGTATAGAATATATTTATCCAAATCTTGCGCCTTCTGGTGTTACTGGCACGCCTGCAGTTCAAAAAACGGTTCATGATGAGCAAGTGAATAGGATTGGCATCGATGCTGTGCTTGCGATTGACCCAAACTTTAACGGCATTGCATGTGTCGATTTAAAGGAAAATGGTGAAGGTGTTCCATGCGTTACTGAAATTAATGCTGGAAGAATGTTCACAACTTCCTTTTTCTTTTCGTATGCAAGCAAAATGTTACGCAAAGATTACTACGCAAACATTCCCTACCTATATGTAAAATTAGCATTCAAAGAAGACATACCAAAGAGCATTCCAAAATACAATGTTTTGCCAGAAAACATTTACTGGATTCGCCACATGGACGCACCAGCAAAACTAGTGAAAGACGGAAAAGTTATCGGAGAAATGTATCGTTGATCAACGCAGTTGTGTTCGACCTCGACGGTACACTAATCAATCTGCCAATTGACTATGGTAAACTCTTCCAACAATTCAGCAAAGTAACAAGAAACAAAAATGTCCGGCCATTAACAAAAACCATACCACAATTAGACGAAAGCACTAAAAAGAAAATCTTTGAAATTTGGGACAAGACTGAACTCGAAGCTTTTACACATGTAACCGTTAACGCTGATGGAATGGCACTTTACGAAGGGTTCAGGGAAAAACCAAAAGCACTTGTTACAATGCAAGGCAAACTCTTAGTTCAGAAATTTCTTAATTGTTTCTCTCTATCTTTTGATTGCACAGTGACAAGAGAACAAAGTCTTGATAGAATTGAACAACTAAAAATTGTCGCAGAAAAACTTAAAGTACCTATCAAGAACATGCTGTTTATCGGAAACACAGATGACGACTTGTCTGCGGCGAAAAAGTTGGGATGCCAATTTTTGAAGGTGACAACATGAAGATTTGGTATGACGCTTGCACTGGAAAACACTTAAGATATGGAATTGCAATTGCCAGACGCCTGAGAAGCCTAGGCGACGAGGTAACGGTAACAACAAGAAAACATCCAGACACATTGTCTCTGGCAGAACTTTTGAAAGAAAAAGTAATTGTTGCAGGGCAATATAATCCAAAATCTTTGCAGACAAGACTCGAAGAAGGCATAAAACGGCAACTTGTGCTTTGTAAGATAGCTGAGAAGGAAAAACCTAAAATTGCCATTTCACATGGTTCAGTAGATCAATGCCGTGTCGCCTTCGGTTTAGGCATACCAATAATTTCAACTTTAGATACGCCTTACGCGGAAGCAGTACATAGACTCACCTTACCCTTATCAGATTACATAGTAATTTCAAAAGCTATACCCAAAAAAAGCATACAAAAATACAATGTCAAAGCAGAAGTCGTGCAGTTTGAAGGCGTAGACGAAGTCGCATGGATCAAAGATTTTAAACCCATGGTCAAATACGATTTTGGAAAACCATTAATTGTAGTAAGGGAATACGAAGAAAAAGCTGTTTACGCCAAAAATAAAGCAAATTTACGAAAGATAGCAAAGGAACTTACAAAAATAGCAAACGTAGTTTTCCTATCCCGATATGCCCGCAAAAAAATTAAAGACTTAATTGTACCTCAATGCTTCATTGACTCTGCAAGTCTAGTAGCACAAGCAGACTTATTTGTTGGTGTTGGAGGAACAATAACAAGAGAAGCCGCTTTGCAGGGAACGCCCGCTATAGTTGTTAATACTTTTCAGCAGCAATACGTGAATGACTTTTTAATTAAAAAGGGGTTCCCAATTGTGAAAGTTGGCCCTTCAGAAGTAGTGAAAACTGCTGAAGAACTATTGGGCAAAAAACATAACGTCTGGCAACTGTTAGATAAGCTTGAAAACCCGGCTGACATCATTGCAAATATCGTGGAGAAATTAGCAGCCCCCTAGCTGCCGTTGGATGCTATATTCGATGTAAGTTTATATGTAACTCAATGTTATTTGAAAATCTCTGGTGAAGTTCATGCTGAAAGAGAACATCTTAATTGTTGGGTTGGGCGAAGTTGGCGCTGCACTTTTTGAGCTCTTTAAAGAAAGCGGGAAATTTGAAGTGCACGGTTTTGATTTGGACAAAGAAAAGATGCGAGAAATCACTGGAACAACGAAACTTCCGGAGGCTGTTGACGTGATGCATATTTGTTATCCATGCCCAAAACAAGAAGCATTTGTCAAAGTAACTATAGATTATATCAAAATGGTTAATCCCAAACTTACAATAATCGAAAGCACGGTGCCGCCACTTACAACTCAGAAAATTTACGAGGCTACAAATTCACAATTAGTTCATTCTCCAATTCGTGGAATGCATCACTCCTTGGAGACCATGAAGAGAGATATAATGTTCTGGAGCAAATATGTTGGCGGAGTAACAAAAGAAACTGCAGAAATAGCCAAAAAACACTATGAAAAGCTGGGATTAAGAGTTAAGATTCTGAAAAGTCCGGTGGAAACAGAGCTAGCGAAGCTTTTCGAAACAACGTATAGGGCTTGGATGATTGCTTGTTTCCAAGAAATGCATCGCATCTCACGACGCTTCAATGCAGACTTTGATGAAGTTGTTGACATGCTTGAGGATATACACCGCTTGAGGTTGAATAAACCTATTCATTATCCAGACGTTATTGGTGGACATTGTTTGATACCGAACACTGAATTGTTGTTAAATGTTTATGATTCGCAGTTTCTACGTTTGATTTTAGAGTCTAATGACAAGCGGAAAAAAGAAATTAGAGATAAAAGTGTCAAAGTGGAAGTTGAAAAGGTTAGGAAAAGAGCAGAAGCTCTTCAAAAGAAATTAATGAAGAAATTTAGGGTTAATGATCACAGTGTACTGTGCTGAGTTCTTTTCGACTTAGTTGCTTGAAGTTTTCCTAAAAGCTATTAAAAAGGCGCATCTTAAGCTGGGTTCAAGAGACTTATAGGGCTTGGATGATTGCTTGTTTCCAAGAAATGCAAGTATCTTGAGACATTTTGGAGCCGATTTTGATGATGTAAAGGATGTTTTGGAGGGCAGTCACTGTGCGAGGTTTGACAGATTCATAATGTTTCCAAAAGTCATTGGTGGGCACTAAGCGTACGCTTGATTTCGAATGAAGTTGTTCATAGAGAGCGTTGGAAGGAGAGTTAATGCCGAGAGCGATATAGATCCTTCGTTTTTGTTGGTTTTATCAGTTTTTTGGGAGCGTCTAAATTCTACCCTTCCTTTTATGAGAATGAGTAGTCATATCTTGTAGGCATTTATTCAGATTGTGCCTCTTCTAGGTTATTTGCTCTATCGGGACGCCTACGTTGCGAAATTCTGCATCTCGACCTACTAGCAGATTTGCCTTCTTCACGTTAGCGGTCGCTACCGCAAATGCATCGGCTAAGGATAGAGTATGTCTTCTCTTATTCTTTGCTGCCTCTTTCCAGAGTTCGTCGTCATCAACGGGAACTATTTCTAACCCATAGCCTCTGAGGTTCCGTTCCTTCTCCTCGGCGAGGTTAGGGCTCTTCCGGTATAGAATATAATAAAATTCTGTGAGATTGATAATGTTTAGGTAGCCCTTTATTTCTCCTTTAATTATCTTTGTTAGGTACCTCTCAACATTTTTTCCGTCTGGTTCTCCTAAGTAGAAGGCTAGACGGGCCTGGTGTCGAAGACAACGCTCACGTTTCGACGCCCTTTAACATCTTTTTCTCCCTCATCCAATCCTGCGTCCTGGCCTCCTTCAGAATCTCCCTCGCCGTCTTTCCCTCGAAGAGCCCCTTTAGAGAGCCGAATTCGTCTTCTGGTCTGGGCAGAGGCTTGAAGAGGATGCCCTCATCTGTTTCAACGACGAGAACTCTATCGCCTACGCTAAATTTCTCCCTTAAATCTTTGGGGATAGTCGCTTGCCCTTTTTTGGTAACACTAACAACTCTAGTCATCATATCTACCAAATTAATACTAGACATAGAAGTATTACCTAAATCTTGCCCCTTCGCTATGTTCTCAGGGATAATCATTAACGTTATAAGCATTTTATTTGGGATGGTGAAGGATAACATGAAGGGGGGGCTGGGTCCGTTGAAGGGAACTGGTGAGTAGATTGGGAATGCATTCTTAGACAAGACTTATGCAAATCATCATTCATAATGAATTTTCGAAAATATTTAAGGTAGGATAAAGTTTGTAGTTTACTGATGATGTAATGAAAGTTGTTATGATTAACGATTGCGCTTTTGTCGGGGAAACCTTGTTAAAGTATATGCCGAGTGAAATTGAAAAGGAGCACATTAAGCGTAGTAGAGGCTTATGGAGTAAAACCTTGGGTTTAACCTATAAAATTCTGAGACCAAAAGGTAACGTTTACCATGCGCATTACCTTCTTCAAGATTGTTACATTGCAGCTCGCTTAGGGAAAAAACCATTAATTGGACATGCGCATGGCAGCGATTTGAGAACAAGCCTTAAGCATCCTTTGTGGGGTAGGATAGTGAGACATAACTTGAAGAATTGTGATAAAGTTTTGGTAAGCACACCAGATATTCTCAGCATAGCAAAAAAGTTTCGAGAAGACGCGGAATATTTGCCTAACCCTGTTGACACTGAGCTTTTTTATCCAAAACCCATTGTTCAACATGGTGGAAAGAAAAAAGTGTTGATTGCAAGTGACTCCAACTGGAATGTGAAGGGCACCGACATAGCGGTAAGGGCTTTAAGCAAGATTAAGGATGAAGTTGATGTAAGCATTATTAAGTATGGCGTAGATTTTGATAGAACCATAACTTTAGCATCTTCGCTTGGTTTGCACTTAAATGTTTTACCAAAGGTTCCTCATAGTTGGCTTAATGAATATTACTGGAGCGCAGATGTGGTTATTGACCAATTTAGGGTAGGGTCATTAGGGATGATTTCTTTAGAAGCAATAGCCTCTGGCAGACCTGTTTTAACCTATGTTTCATCAGAATATCCTGAATACAGACATTTTCCATTAAAAGACATTAGTACAGAAGAGGAAATTGCAGGTTTGATAAGCAATGCTGTTGCTAGATTATGGAAAGAAGAGTATGCGTATCTTGAGAAGAATCATAAGGTTGATAGTGTCCTTCAAAGACTCGTAAGTATTTATGAAGTGGTAGTCAGACTTTGATTTTTTCCGCGGTTGATATAGCGACGCAGACCAAGAATGGTTCCTAAACATTGCCACTAGTCTAAAAGAGAATCGGTGAAATAATAACCTAAGAATCCGTTGACAACCTATCCTCATGAGCGATCATAATTCTGATGATGTCATGGAAATAGCAGAATCATTTAGAGCGAAGTATCTATTTACAAAGAGGTAAAAACGAGCATTAAAAATGAACCTCTTTTCAAGTTCCAATCGTAATTCTTGAAAGGTGCCTCAGTCTATCATAAGTTGGCTAAAAGTGTATTAACACAGAAAATCGAAGGACCAAGAGGAAGAAATACGGAAGTAGAGCATACGCCCTTCGTACATAATTGCAGGGTTCATTTTGATAGGTGTTCTTTTCCGTAGATTAGTCTTCTTATCTGAGCTCGGAAAACCCAAGGAGCAAGGTCATATTTTTTAACTCTTTTAAGCATAGCCAAAGCATATCCGCAATTGTACAAAATTCCCCTTTGATCTTCTCTCATCCTTTCGAGGACATGGAGAGGTTCATAGCCCATTTTGTACATTTCCATCCCCCGGCTTAGATACCACCTGTAAGAGTGAGGACGTTTTTTCCTCAGTATAGGAAGCACTCGCCAACCCTTAACCGAGTACCCGCGCCTCCTAAACTCGAGACCTAAGAAAGTGTCGTCAGCGGCGACTTCGGGAAATTTTCCGTTGAACACTTCAAGAAATGTAGTGACTCTTATTAGCATTGCGCAACCTGATCCGCCCAAGCAATCTGCATTTTCTTTCAAGTTTTCTTCGATGAAGTGTCTTGGAAGTGTGACGTCAGCATCGACCTTTAGAATGTACTCATATTCTCTGATATTGACTTTGGTCAAAATTGTGTTCAGAGCGATCGCAACTCTTTTGCCTAGAGGCTGTCGAAAATCAGGTTGTGCGTAGACATACTGAACGCCGGTGGATTTTGCTGTTAATACCTTCTCATAAAGCTTCCCCGAGCCTACAGCCACTAATATTCTTGAAATCTTAACTGTCTGATTCTGTATGCTTCTAATTGTTGTATTTGCATCTTCATCCAGCGTTGGGATAAGAGCCACTATCTTCATCAAAACTGCCCTAAGAAACTCTTTTTCAAGTGATTATTAGATGTTTCGCAAACAAATAATGCCACAAAAAACATTTTTGCCTAAAGATGTACTGCAATATCTAAAAGCAAAAAGTTGCCTATAAAGTCATGTGGAAGAAGACCTAATTAGCTAGACGTGTGGGAAGAATGAAAATAGCGATCCTTGGCGGCGGATTAATGGGGCTAACCCTTGCTTATTTGATGAAACAAAATGGGTTAGACTTTGATGTTCTAGAGAAAGGGGAAGAATGTGGCGGGCTCATGAAAAGTTTGCGAACCAAAGAATTTACTTTTGATTATGGGGGTTCTCACATTATTTTCTCGAAAAATAAAAGAGTTCTGAGGTTCATGCTTGGTCTACTGGGAAAGAACAAGATAAGAAGGAGAAGGAATACAAAAATCCTATACAAAGGACGCTATGTAAAATATCCTTTTGAAAATGGTCTCGCTGATTTACCAAGAGAAGAGAATTATGAATGTTTATGCCATTTCATTCAAAACCTAATCAGAAGAGAAAGAGGAGAAATTGAGAAACCGAATAACCTCAGGGAATGGTGCTTCTACACCTTTGGTAAAGGGATAGCTGAGAAATATTTAATTCCATATAATGAGAAAATCGAAGTATCCTTCTCAGAAAATCGGCTTGGAATGGGTAAAAAGGATCCCAAACCCCCCGGTAGAGGACATCCTCAAGTCATCCTTAGGGATAACGACAGAAGGCTATACCCATCAACTTCACTTCTATTATCCACGAAATGGCGGTATACAATCACTGATAAAGTCTTTAGAACAGAAAATAGAACAACACATCATCACAAGATTTGAAGTCAAGAAGATGACAAATGGATTATCTCAAATGGGAAGAATGAAAAGGTGTACAACAAAATCATTTCAACCATTCCAATTCAAGAGTTGACAAAGGCCGTAAATCCCCCAAAGAAAGTGCAAGATAGTGTATGTAATCTAAAATACAATTCTATCATCAGCGTCATGATAGGTCTGGATAGAAAGAGGATTAATAGATTATCTTGGCTTTACGTCCCTGACAGGAAATTTTTGGCACATAGAGTAAGCTTTCCTTCAAACTTTAGTCCAAACGTGGCTCCTAGAACAAAATCATCTTTATTGGCGGAGATAACATGTAATGTTGGAGACAAAATGTGGACCACGAAGGACAAAGAAATAATCAATGCAACAGTGAGCGACCTCCAACAAATGAGGATTATAAATAAATCAGATGTCTGCTTTGCTGATATTAGAAGAACTGAATTTGCCTACGTGATAAATGATCTCGACTACGATAGGAACATGAAGACCATAAGAGATTATTTCAGGAGAGTTGGAATAGATCTTGTAGGTAGGTTCGCCGAATTCAAATACCTTAACATGGATGATTGTATAGAGAGTGTATTGAACTATTTACACGCAGGTTAAAGTAGAAATTGCATATGTATCAAAGTAAAAGTTTTAACAAATGAGATGAAAAACCATCACAATACTGGAAACCAATAGCAGAGAAATAAAAAGTAGATTTCCACCAAAATATTACAACTAAAATCGTGTCCATAAAACATAATAAGCAATAAAGATTTTTTTAAACAGAAGAGCTTCTTTGACGAAGGAAGAAATTAGAGTTCAATATTCAGGTTTAATTATTTTTGTAGCTAAATTACTAAGTATTTCAACAGGCATGATTTTTACTTTGCTAATAACAAGGTATACTACAACAGAGCAGTATGGTTTATGGGCAAATATTTTTGACTTGGCAACATATTTCGCTCTTTTGTCCGCGGCAATACCATTCTGGGCAACTCGTTTTGTTGCAAGAGGAAAAGAAGGAGCTGTAAAAACAAGTTTCTTCGCAAACTTGCTCATAGCCCTAATTTCTGCAGCATTCTATATTCCGTTAGTGCCTGTGCTTACTGCTACGCTTCACATAGAAAAAGCATATTTGATGCTTTATTTTCTTGCTTCTGCGCATATTATTGGAACATATTTAATTAGCGTTTTAGAAGCATGTTTAAGAGCTAAAAATCCCCAGGCTATTGGGTATGGCTTACTTTTAGAAGAAGTATGCAAGGTTACTGTGGCTTACATATTGATTGTAGTATTCGCGCAGCCACTTTTTGGGGCGCTCATAAGTCTCATAATGGCAATTCTAATCCAAATATTATATTACCTGAAACTGGTTGGGCGCGATTTCGAACAAAAAATTCAATGGTCTTACATCAAAGAATGGATAAAGGGTTCTGTTGCAAGCATATACACCCTGATTGGAAATCAAGTGGCAAACTTTATACTCATACTACTCTTTGTCTATGGCAGTGAAGCTGCACGAGGATATTTTCAGGCTGCATTCACAATTGGAAACATAGTTACATATTCCTTCTTCCTATCCTTTGCGCTATATCCAAAAGTACTTGCAGAAAACAGCTTAAAAGACGTGACAGACTCATTAAAACTAGTATTAATGTTTGCAATTCCAATGTCATTCGCCGCCATGGCTATGCCAGATTCTTTTCTTGTAATTTTAGATGAGCAGTATAGAGCAGCAACAATAACACTTGCTATATTGGCGATGGATGGACTGTTGATAACAGTGTCACAATTTTACACTTACGTGTTTTTCGGAGTTGAAAAAATCGATGAAGAAGCCAAAATACCGCTAAGGCGGTTAGCAAAAAGTGATCTTTTCAAAGTTTTCACTTTACCATATATTCACTCACTAATAACCTTGCCCACCGCTTTCTACGTACTTTCAAATTTCGCATTAAACCAGCCTGTGGAAGCAGCAACTTATGTTGCAATAATAAACATGACAGCTCGATTCGCAATGTTCCTTGTTTTATTAATTATTATGCGCAAAACCGTGAAAATTCACGTGCCTTGGAAGAACATAGCAAAATACGTTCTTGCAGCTTTGACCATGGCAACAATTCTGTACGTGATTCCGCACCCGACAAAAATTTCCTCAACATTAGCAGTGACTATTGCTGGAGGGCTTCTCTATTTAACATTATTAGCGATAATTGACAAAGAAGCAAGAATGCTAGCAGTTGCCATAATGCAGGAAGCAAAGAGAAAAATAAAAAATGTTTTCACACGGCGTTCCTGATAACAATATTCCTTTAGATGCTCTCTTCCCATGGCTTAGTTTTACTATTTAAGTCATCTATGCTTGTAGAAGATGCATCCTGGGAATGTTGCTTAGTGTTCCCATTAAGATTATTAAGAGAACTAGATTCTTATAGATGGTCAGAGGTGCCCATTTATGACAGAGAAGATGAGCATACCATTAATAAAAGTGTACATGGATGAGGATATAAAGAACGCTGTTTTGGAAGTTTTGGACAGTGGATGGTACATTCTTCACGAAAAGGTTAAAGAATTTGAACGGAAATTTGCCAAGTTCTGTGCTGTTAAACATGCAGTATGCGTTGCGTCTGGAACTGCAGCGATTTTTCTAACTTTGAAGGTTCTAGATATTAAGCAAGGAGACGAAGTGATAATTCCCTCTTACTCTTTTATTGCTACAGCCACGCCTATAATGGAAGTAGGCGCTAAACCAGTTTTTGTAGACATAGATGCTCGAACGTACACTATTGATTCTGAAAAAATAAAGGCGGTTGTCACGAAGCGGACAAGAGCCATAATGCCTGTCCACTTGTATGGGCATCCAGCAAACATGGATCCAATTTTGGAGATTGCAAAAGAAAACAACCTTTATGTAATTGAGGATGCTTGCCAAGCGCATGGTGCGGAATACAAAACGCGAAGAGTTGGTGGAATTGGACATGCTGCCTGCTTCAGTTTCTATCCCTCAAAAAACATGACAGTTTGCGGGGACGGTGGCGCCGTTGTAACTAATGATGAAGAGATCGCGGAGAAAGTTAGGAAGCTTAGGGATCATGGTAGGCTGGATAAGTACGTTTTTGATTTGAAGGGCTACAATTTGAGATTTAATGAAATTCAAGCAGCCATTGGAATAAAGCAGTTAGAAAAGCTTCCAAAGTGGAATGAAGCTAGACGAAATATTTCAGGAATGTATAATCAAGCCCTAGAAGGCTTAGTGGCTACGCCTGTTGAGGAACCATGGGCTAAGCATGTTTACCATTTATACGTAATAAGAACTAAGAAGCGTGATGAACTTAAAGAATTTCTAAGCCGCCATGGAATATCTACGCTTGTACATTACCCAGTTCCAATACACATGCAACCAGCCATAACTAGCATTTTAGGCACTCAACAATCACTGAAGAACACTGAAAAATTTGCTAAAGAAGTGCTTTCAATACCAATGTATCCAGGGTTAACTAAACCTGAAGTCAAATATGTTTCAGATAAAATAACAGAGTTTTTTGAAGGCTGTAAATGATTATTTCCCCATCAACTACTGATTTTAACAATGTACCCATGTCTACTCTTCTTTCGGTGGGGTTCAGTTTTGAACAATACAACTTAGTTCAATGCTACTAACGTTTTCGCGCGCTATTTAGCTTTTGGACAAGTTCCTTTTGAAGCATCATTTTAGTAAAATATGTGGCCAATTCTAAAAAACCAGACAAGAATTAGAATGCGTTCATGCGATTCAATTCATGGAATTAGTTCGCATGATTACAATAGAAGATCACTTAAAATTTTGTTTAGCTCATCCTTATCTTTTACACTTCTGAAAATTGCTTTTCCTGTGCCGTAAAGCCTAAAAGAAAACTTATCATAGGTTAATTCAAAAATTATGGTTGAAATGGCTTTTTTTATTTTTGCCTTCTTTAAAATTTTCTTGATAGCCTCATCTTTCTTGTCATATTTGAATATGACTATGACATCCTTTTCTTCTCCGCATGTTCCTTCAATTCTTGCTACATAATCTTCTATTGTAACCATTAAACTTGTTCTATCTCCTTCAAGACTTCTATGAATCGGTCAATTTCCTCTTTGGTGTTGTAAATGTAGAAGCTTGCCCTTGTTGAAGATTTCAACTTGAATATTTGATGTAAGGGTTGTGCACAGTGGAAACCGCTTCTAATCATTATTCCATAATTGTCAAGAAACAGTGCCACATCATGTGAACTTAAACCTTGCACGTTAAATGGGATTATGCCACATTTAGCAGAAGTGTCTTTAGGTCCATAAATTTCAATTTTCTGTTGTTCCCCCATAAGTCGCAAAGCGTATTCTGTTAATTGGCACTCATGTGTCTTCACATTTTCCATGCCTAGTGTCTTTAAATATCTTACAGCTTCCATTAGTCCAACGCCACCTGCAATGTTAGGGGTTCCTGCCTCAAACTTCCATGGCAAATCGTTCCACGATATTGAACAGCGTTTTGTTGCTTGGTTGAAGGACACTTCTCTTATCATTTCGCCTCCACCTTGAAAAGGATCCATAGTCTTCAAAAGCTCCTGTTTACCGTACAGAACACCTATTCCAGTTGGACCTAACATTTTATGCCCAGAAAAAGCAAGAAAATCTACATCTAAATCTTCAACATCTATGGGCATGTGAGGAACTGATTGTGCTCCATCAATTAGGATTAACGCGTCATGTTCATGTGCAATTTTAGCAGTTTTTTTAACATCATTTATGACACCGCTGAAATTTGAAACGTGAGAAATGCAGACAATTTTGGTTTTTTTAGAAATAGTATCTTCAAAATTCTCATAGTTTAAGGTTCCATCACTATTTACTTCGGCATATTTGATTTTGAACCCCTTTATTCTGGAAAGAATTTCCCAAGGGACAATGTTGCTATGGTGCTCCATCAACGACACTATGACTTCATCATCTTTCGCTAGATTGTGAAGACCCCAAGCGTAAGCCACCAGGTTTATTGCTTCTGTTGTGCCTCTTACAAAAATTATTTCTTCGATGTCGTTGGCATTTATGAATTCAGCGGTTTCTTCATGTGCTTTTTCATAAAGTTCTGATGCTTCTTGAGAGAGTGTGTGGACAGCTCTGTGAACGTTCGCGTTATGATTCTCATAGAAATTGCTGATAGCATCGATTATTTGTTTTGGTTTTTGTGATGTTGCTGCATTGTCGAAGTAGATTAGAGGGTAATTGTTTATTTTCCGTTTTAATATTGGAAAGTCTTCTCGAATTTTGTATGGGTTTAGCACTATTTTTCCTCTTCTAACTTCATTCTTTTGGAGAGCACTTTTGCTAATTCTTCCTCTTCTAACGCTTGTTTTTCCTCAAAACTCAATTCTTTCTGCAGCCAATTTGGAGGAAACCCTTTGTTGTTATAGTATTTTCTTATGGCTCTTTTCAATGCTCCAACAGCCAATATTCCACAGTGAAATTTTACGCTTGGCAACCCGCCAACTGCTTCGGCTACACTTTTCCATGAGATTTTCCAAGCGTCTTCCAGCTTCATTCCTTTAATCATTTCTGTAACTATGCTTGATGTTGCAATGTTCGCTGCACAGCCATAACTTTCAAAGGTTGCCCTTTCAATAATGTCTTTATCATTGATTTTTAAATAGAAAGTTATCATGTCCCCGCAGGAGGGATTTCCAGCAATCGCCACTACTGTAGCGTCTTCCATTTTTCCCAGATTTTTTGGATTCTTAAAAAGTTCAAGAACTTTCGGATTATATGGCAAAGGTATTCGCGACATGATTACTCCACTTCTGTTGATCCTGTTATTTTTCTTATTCGTTCTACAGCTGTCGGAAACACTCTTAAAACGTATTCTATATCCTCTTCTTTATGGTAGCGTGTGACTTTCATGAGTATGCTACCATGAGCTTCCTCATATTTTCTACCTATGGCAACAAGAACATGACTTGGCTGGAGAAGCCTTCTTGTGCAGGCGCTTCCACTTGAAACATAAACTCCGCTAAGGCTTAACTCTATTGTTAATGCTTCCCCTTCACACCGTAAAATACTTACATTTACGTTGTCTGGTGCCCTCTTGGCGCCTTTAGGTCCATTCAATTTGACGTCTTGCACAATCTCAATTCCTTCCATCAGTTTATCTCTCAAGTTTCGCATGTAGCCCATGTTTTCTTCAAAATTTTGGAATGCAAGTTCAGATGCCTTAGCGAAACCGACAATTAATGGTGTGTTTTCAATTCCAGGCCAAAGTTTCTGCGTTCCTATTTGGCCTTCCAAAATTCTTTCCAAGTTAATGCCTTCTTTAACGTATAAGGCGCCTATCCCCCTTGGTCCCAAAATTTTATAGCTGCTCAGCGTTGCTAGATCAATGCCTAATTGTTTTACGTTAAAGTTGATTTTGCTGTAGGCGTCTGATGCGTCTGTGTGGAAAATCGTCTCTGGGTTTTTGTCCTTTATTATTTTTGAGACTTCTTTTATTGGTTGTATTGTTCCAATTTCATGGTTTACGATAGATAGGCTTACAAGAATTGTTTCTCTGTTTATCTCTTCCTTCAATTTTTCAAGGTTTATGAAGCCTTCTTTGTCAACGGGAATTTTTGCTGTAGTGAATCCGTATTTTTGAAGCATTTCAGTTGTGTGTAGAACACTTATCGGCTCAACTTCTGAAATAACAATTTTTTTGCCCTTGTCTTTTCTGGAGAGGGCAACTCCTATTAATGCTAAATTGTTAGCTTCCGTTTCTCCAGGCGTAAAGTTTACTTCCTCAAGTGTTTTACTCCCTAAAAAACCAGCTATTTTCTGTGTGGATTCCATGATTGTCTCGAAAGCTTCCCATCCAGGCTTATGCGTTAGTGTTGGGTTGCCATATGCACGTTCATTGTAATATGGCAACATTGCATCAATTACTTCTTTCGGAACTATGCTCGAGTTTTCTATGTCTAAGTAAACTTCACGTTCAAGACCTTCGTGCGCCTTAAGTAGTTCCTTTACATTTTCAATCATTAAACTCAAATCCTTTCACAGTAAAGCGTATTCAACGTTTAGTATCGCTATTTCTAATAGAAAAACATAACCTATCTAGAACGTATGTGTCCACATAAGATTTTAAACTATTGATGTCGTAATTGTTTTTTGTAAGAGGAGAAATAGGCGCATAGTAGTGAAGGTAACAGAATTATCAATTCCCGAAGCTGTTAAGGAAATAACAATTCGATCTGGAATCATTGAACTTTATCCTCCGCAAGAAGAAGCTGTAAAAGCTGGGGCGCTTGAGGGAAAAAATCTTGTTTTAGCTAGTCCAACAGCTTCTGGAAAAACTTTGGTTGCAGAATTCTGCGCGCTCAAGCACATATTGGAGAAAAATGGAAAAGTTATTTATTTAACCCCTTTACGTGCATTAGCCAATGAAAAATTTGATGAGTTTAAAAAATATTCAACACTGAACAAGTCTGATGGAAAACGAGTTAGAATAGGCATAAGCACGGGTGATTTTGACAGTAGTGATCCATGGCTGGAAAGGTATGACATTATTATTATGACTAATGAAAAGACTGATTCTCTTCTAAGGCATAGAGCTAAGTGGATGGATGAGATTTCGCTGATTGTTGCTGATGAGGTGCATTTGTTAAATGAGGCTGAACGTGGTCCAACTTTGGAGGTTGTTTTGGCAAGGCTTATGCAGATTAATCTAGGCATTCAAATTTTAGCTTTAAGTGCAACAATTAATAATGTTGAGGAGATTGCTGGATGGCTTAAAGCAGACTATGTGACAACTGAATGGCGTCCTGTTCTTTTAAAAGAAGGCACACTTCTGCATGAGGAAATCCAGTTTAGAGATGGCGATGCCCGAAAGATAGAAAGGAAAACTAAGAATTCAGCCATAAATCTGGCTTTAAGCACTGTAAAATCCGGTGGGCAAGCGTTGATTTTTGCTTCAACACGGAAAAACGCTGTTGTACTGGCGAAAAAAGTTGCCGGCGAAATGGAAGAAGCCTTGTCTAAGCCTGCTAAGAGGTCTTTGGAACATGAAGCTGAAAGAATTTTGGCGGCTGGTGAAAGGACTAGGATAAGTGAGTCTTTGGCTGAACTTGTCAGATGTGGAACAGCTTTTCATCATGCTGGTTTAGGAGGTGGACACCGCAAGATAATAGAAGACTCATTTAGACAAGGAAAGATTAAGGTGTTAACTGCCACGCCTACACTAGCCTTCGGCGTGAACCTTCCAGCCAGAACAGTGATTATTCAGGACTATAGGCGCTATGAGCCTGGTTATGGCTTTTATCCAATTAGCGTCTTGGAATACAAGCAGATGGCAGGTAGAGCTGGAAGACCAAAGTATGACAAAGTCGGTGAAGCTATTCTTATCGCCAAGACTGCTGATGAAGCAGATTACTTAATGGAAAGTTACATTCTTGCACATCCAGAAAGAATTTGGTCAAGGCTTGCTGTTGAAAGAATAATACGGTCACATGTGTTGGCTACGATAGCAGCAGATTTTGCTCATACTGAACGTGGTATTTATGATTTTTTTGGAAGAACCTTTTACGCTTACCAATATGACATCAGCGCCATTAAGAGCATTATCGCAAAGATTCTCAAATATTTGTATGATGAGGAAATGATTGATATCTATGGCGAAAACATTTTTGCCACAAAATTCGGCAAAAGGATAAGTGAACTTTACATAGATCCAGTCTCTGGAGTTATCATACGAGATGCATTAAAGAGAACAACTGCTTACCTCACAGACTTAAGCTTGCTTCACATGATTGCCCATACACCAGACATGGGACCAATATTGCGACCATTTTCTCGGGAATTCGATGAGATAACAATTTTCATAGATGAACACAGAGAAGAATTCTTGGTAAATGTGCCTGATGAGTGGGAAGACCGAATTGCCTATGAGCAGTATCTTGGTGAAGTGAAAACTGCTATGGTTTTGAAAGCGTGGATTGAAGAAAAAAGCGAAGACGAAATAATTGAAAGATTCAGAGTACAGCCAGGCGACCTTTACCGGACTATTGAAAATGCGAAGTGGTTGCTTTATGCAACAAATGAGCTAGGATTGCTTTTTGGCAACAAGCAAGTTTTACCGCAGACGTTTGAACTTATAGAGAGAATAGAAAAAGGAGTGAAGAAAGAATTGTTGCCTATTGTCAAGTTGGAAGGTGTAGGAAGAGTTCGAGGGCGAATGTTATACAATGCCGGATACAAAACTATAGAAGACATTAAAATTGCAAAACTTGAGGATTTAGTGAATCTGCCTCTTATAGGACCAAAACTTGGAAAGAAAATTAAGGAGCAAGTCGGCGGTTTTGTAAAGAAGGAAACATGGGAAAAACTTGAAAAAGAGGAAGAATGGAAACAAAAAGCATTAACCGAATACTAGGTTAATCCTCTGGCTTTTCGCTCCTTCATTGTCTTTTTTACAACATTTTTAATCTGCATTTTTGCAGTTCCCAAGTAATTCTTCGGATTTAACGCAGCATCAATTTCTTTCTCTGTAAGTTTTCCACTTACAATTTTGTCTTCCAAAAGTATTTCCCTAAAATGTCTCTTTTCCGTTTCGCTCTTTATTGCCAGTTTCCTAAGATGCTCATGGGCTTCTTGTCGGCTTATGCCTTTCTTCGTCAATGCAATCATGACGGCTTCAGCCATGGTGCGCCCCTGGGTCAGCTTCATGTTTCCTAGCATGCGTTCCTTATCCACACGCAAATTAGCCACAATATTAATCATCAAAAAGAGCATGTAATCGACTAAAATACATGTTTCAGGAAGTATGTAACGTTCTGCAGAAGACTGGGTTAAATCTCGCTCATGCCAAGTTACAACATTCTCCAGAGAGGGAGCAGCAAGACTTCTAACAATTCTTGCCAATCCGCAAACTCTTTCACAGAGTTCAGGGTTTCGTTTCTGGGACATTGTTGAACTTCCAACTTGCTTTTCAACCTCAAAAGGTTCAAAAAGTTCCCCAATTTCAGGTCTCTGTAACTCTCGAATTTCTGTTGCAAAATCATCGAGGGTAGAGGCGATCAAAGCCATCACACATACAAACTCTGCATGTCGATCTCTTTGCACAATTTGTGTAGAAATTTCCGCTGGTTTAAGTCCTAAACGCTGCATAACAAGCTGCTGAATCTTCACAGCGTGCTCACCTAAACCCGCTTGTGTTCCCACAGCCCCACTCATTTTTCCGACTAAAACGCGCTCTCTACATTGCCTAATTCTCTGAATATGCCTAGAAATCTCTCGCATCCAAACTGCAAACTTGAAACCTAAAGTTATTGGTAAAGCATGTTGACCGTGTGTTCGCCCCATCATAAGTGCATTCTTATATTGTAAAGATTTTTCCATCAAAATTCGCTCAAACTCGTTCAGTTTCTTTTCAATCAACTCTAAAGCATCTCTCAGTTGAAGTGCATTTGCAGTGTCCACAATATCATAGCTTGTTGCTCCAAGATGCACATATGCTCCACTTGTTCCGCAAACTTCTGCTAGGGCTCTGACCAAAGCTGCAATGTCATGTTTTATTTCATGTTCGATTTCTTTTACACGGCTCACCTTGACATATTTTGTTGAAGCCGTACTCACAATTTTCTGAGCATCCTTTCGCGGTATATTGCCAACTTCAGCATGCGCCCAAGCCAAAGCTGCTTCCACATCAAGCAGTCTTTGAACGCGGTTTTCCTCTTCAAAAATTCTTCGCATTTCTGGGGTTCCATGGCGTCCTGTGTCAATAGGACCTGTTTCTATGGGAAGAATAGGCAAGTTTGTTTTTCCCTCGCAAGAAGGTAATATGATTAAAGATTAATGTTTTACGATGACGATGATAATGTCTTAGGATTAAGGGCTATTCAATATGAAAGCCATAATAGCAATCGTAAGCAAAAAGGGCGAATGCGCAGCAGAAGCGGCAATCGCAATGCTCAAAACTTTAGAAAATAAAAACATTGAGGCCTACGGAATTGCATCGCCAACCACAATAAAATGGGCAAAGACTATTGAAGAATTACCGCGCCAGAATTTAGAGTCTCCAGTGATTATTGGACACGCCTTCTCAAGAGTCTTTCCAATTGACAGATTCCAACCAATAGACCTTTCCGGTGCAACGTTGGTTTTTGAAGGGAGACTTTATCCTACTGTGCTAAAGGCTTCTGCTGCAGAGGCGATCACTGGGAAACTTGGCCGAAAGAAATGGGTTGAACAGCTGTTTAAGTCTGATGGGTTTTTTGCTTTTGCAATAGCTAAGCCAGATAAGATTATTACTGGTAGAGATGTTATGGGCGTTTATCCTCTCTGTTATGGCGAGAACTCTGCATTTGCAGCTTTGTCTTCTGAACGTAAAGCCTTATGGAAAATAGGAATAAAAAATGCAAACTCCTTTCCACCTGGGCATGTGGCGTTGATTGATAAAAGGGGTTTTCATTTTAAACATGTGAGAACTCTCACTTATTCCAATAGCAAACAGATAACGATGGAGTCTGCAGCAGAATCTCTTCAGAAGCTTTTGCGACATTCTGTTAAGGAAACAGTTTATGGACTAAGAGAAGTTGCCATAGCTTTTTCCGGAGGCTTGGACAGTAGCCTAATTGCATTTCTGGCTAAAGCTACAGGAGTAAATGTGCACCTAATCCATGTGAGTTTGAAAAATCAATCTGAAACAGAACACGTTAAAAGAGTGGCGGAAGAATTGAAGCTTCCAGTTCACGTTTACCTTTATGATGAAGAGTGTGTACAAAAAGTCCTTCTAAGGGTTCTTTGGATAATTGAGGAATCAGATGCTGTTAAAGCTAGCATAGGCGTTCCTTTCTATTGGACAGCGGAAAAAGCAGCGCAGATAGGGTTAAGTGTGTTGTTAGCTGGGCAAGGTGCGGATGAACTTTTTGGTGGTTACCAGCGTTACGTAGATGATTATTTAAGATTTGGCGGCGAAAAGACGCGTAAAATACTTTTTGACGATGTGGTTAAAATGCATGAAACTAATTTTGAAAGAGACTTCAAAATCTGCAATTTTCATAATGTGGAACTACGTTTACCCTTTGCGAATTTTCAGATAGCAAGATTTGCAGTTAATTTGCCTGTAACGCTAAAACTTGTTTTGCCTGATGATGGTTTGCGAAAGCTTGTTTTAAGGCGGGTTGCAGAAAATCTGGGGCTTCCGAAATTTGTTGTGGAAAGACCGAAAAAAGCGATACAGTATGCTACTGGTGTAAATAAGGTTCTGAAAAAACTAGCAAATGAAGAAGGCTTATCCTTAAGAGAATATTTGTGTCAAACGTTCCAAACGCTTCTCAAACAGATGATGGAAGATGAGTAAGACCGCTATTATTTTTTCGCCCAAATATTATCTGCATAACACGGGTAAAGGTCATCCAGAATCATCAAGGCGTCTCCACGCAATTATTAACGAGTTAAAATCAGGTAAACTCTCTAAGAGTCGAAAATGGCTGTTTGTAACTCCAGAAAAGGCGCATTTAAGAGATGTTGAGTTAGTCCATAACATAGAATATATCAGATTTATTGAAACTTTCTGCAAGTCTGGAGGTGGCTTGCTTGATTTGGAAGATACAGTGGTTTCTCTAGAAAGCTTTGATGTTGCTCTTTATGCCTGTGGAGGGTTGCTTAAGGCTACTAATCTTGTCATGGAAAAGAAATTTGAGAACGCCTTCGCCCTAGTGCGTCCTCCAGGGCATCATGCTGAAAAATTTCGCGCACTTGGCTTTTGTGTTTTCAACAATATTGCCATAGCCGCTAAACATTTAATTGAAAAATATGGCTTGAGAAGAATTTTGATATTGGATATTGATGCTCATCATGGAAATGGCACGCAAGAAACCTTCTATAATACCCGCAAAGTCTTATACATAAGTCTACATCAAGATCCTCGCATATTTCCAGGAACAGGCTTTATAGATGAAATTGGAGAAGGTGAAGGCTTAGGTTACAACATAAATGTTCCTCTTCCCTTTCGAACTGATGATTTCATTTATCTTAAGGCATTGGAAGAAATTGTAATGCCAATAATACGTCAATATAAACCGCAGTTCATGTTGGTTTCAGTCGGGTTCGATGGTCATTATGCGGATCCTGTGGGCAATCTTTCCTTATCTGCGTTGTGTTATCAGCAAATTTACAGGACGATTCTGAAATTGGCATCAGAAATATGTAATGGAAAACTTGTATCTGTTCTGGAAGGTGGCTATAGCATTAATCATGTTGGGAAAATAACTGCTGGAGCGATAGCTGAAATGTGTAGGACTCGTTATTTTTTAAATGACAAAGTTCCAGTAGCAGGCAAAGATGTTAGGTTGCAAGGTGAAAGAACTGTAAAGAAAGCAAAAGAAGTTTTTAGAACTTTTTGGAACATAGCATAGCAATTGTGTCTTATTCAACTACTTGTATTGCGCTTTCTGGACATTGGGCTTCGCATGCTCGACAAACTAGGCATTCTTCAGGCTTTATTGGAACGCTTTTCCCATCCTTAATCTCATAAACGCCCACTGGGCAAGTGTCAACGCATGTGCCGCATCCGGTGCACTTGTGATTGTCAACTACTATTTTTACCATTTCCATTCCTCTCTAACAAGTTTTCATTGAAATCTAAGCAGTAGAATAAAAGTGTTTAGGTTTGTTTAGTGAATTTCTTCACGAAGTCTTAAGAGAATTCCATTGATTGTTGTTTGAGCTCTCTCTTTTCTGCGCTGATAATCAGTCAAAAGCTTTCTGTAAGCTTCCAACGAGATTTCTCCTCTGCTATGGCGGGCTTCAATGCTTTTCATCCCTGCTTCAGATTCGTTGATTTCAATTTCTGCAATTTCAAGTTGCCGCATTAAGTCTGCATATTTGCCTCCTGCTCTTCGCATTTTTTCTTTTAACTCTGTCAAGCTTCTGGACAATGTGTTTAGCCGTATTTCCAACGTTTTCTTGCGCACCTTATACCTTTGTCTTGGGATTCTTCCTTTTCGCACCATGTTATCTAAAGATTCTGATTCAATCATTATCTTTTGTTTCTCTTCATAGGAGTCTATAAATGATTTTAAGTCTTCTAAGCCTAGCGCTACAGCTACAGTTGGCATAGCTGTAGGAGTTGGCGCTTTTGGTCTTTTCCAAACGACAGCTACTGCACATCCGAGAAGTGCCAAAGCCCACACCCACAAGGTGGGGCGGAAAGAGGCCCATAATGGATTATACTGATACTCAAACTGCAAGAAATTTTCTGAAGGTAAAAGGCTGTCTAAATAACTTATGCTTCCTCTGCTAATAATTATCGTTTCTTGAAAAACGTTTTTCGTTATGCTGTAAGCGCTATTGTTTAAAGTGGTTTTGAAACTGGATATTTTTGCTCCTTCTGGCAAAACAAATTTTAATGATGCTTGTTCAATGTAGTAATTTATACTTTTGAATAGTGGAAATTTGAAATTGAAGTTGTTTGTTCCCGTTTGTGTCATGTACTCCTTTGGCATGTCGTACTTAACAGAGAACCTTGAAGATCCGTAACTTTCTACAGCTGTACTAAAACTAACTTTGTAGCGTCCTGTCTTCTGATTCACCCAAGCTGAAGCTGTCATTGTTCTTCCAAATTGATCTAGTGCAATGGGGTTAGATGCATTTGGCGGCAGATTTATTTCTATAGAACTTATCTGTGCAAGCATTTCGTTTGTAATGTAATAGTTATCTATGCTTTTTATTGCGCCAGTCTCATCTATTGTAAACTCACTTTTCACTTCATTTATATCGAACAATTGTATTTGGCTGTCTGTTAATGCAAATGTTACGTTTGCTGGAGATGAAGTGAATGCGGGTAAATTATCCTGCCAATAAGTAAAAGGGTTTCCACCGACGTAGGTTGCACTTTCAATTGAAATTGAAGCGTTAACAGCAACTGCTGTTCTTGTGAAGGTTGGATAGGCAGGAAAGTCTAAGATAAAGCGGCTTGTGTTTGACGTTTGAGTTAGAAGATTGTTTGAAAGTACAAATCCAACAGTAAATATTGATGGTGGAGAGTCTATTCTGACACCATAAAAGCCCATTGCATCATTCAGGGATACATCAAGGATCACGGGAAAGGCTTTAGAGGAATTATAAGCAAAGCATTGGAGAACGTGTGAACCATACTTGTATGGTAATCCCATGAGGAAACCATCTGATGCTTGGCCTGTTATTTGTATGGTATCGTTTATGAAGATGTAACCGTTATACATGATTTTTATTTTATGGTTTACATGCTCTATGTTGTAATCATTTGCTGATTTTGCAGTTTTCATGTTAAGGGAAAATGAGACAATAAGTGTGAGTGTAAGGGTTAATATTGTGAATGCTAAAGCTTTTCTTTTCAATTGTTTTCCTCCGCTCATTTTCTGAATTTTAGGTTTTTCTATTATTGGCAAGCACATTTATTTACTTTTATAAAATACACAATATAGGTTACGTATATACTTACCCATCCAAAATAATAATCAGTTTCGCATTGTGTTATTGCAACTGTAAAAGAAGGCTTAACCTTGCCTTATGATGCAGTTCAAAGACATTCAGCCATTGAAAAATTAGTTACTCGCCTAAGATCTGGTGGTCAGGAGAAAAAGTATTACCGAATTAGACCTGCCAGATGGTATGGTGGAATAGTAACTGCGGATTGTGTTGGCTGCGGCTTAATATGCAAGTTCTGTTGGGTCTCGGATACTGTAATGTTTCATCCTACTATAGTTGGAAGATTTTACAATGCAAGCGAAATTGCTGACGGTTTAGTTAATTTAGCCAAGAAACGTCGACTTAATTTGTTAAGAATCAGTGGTGGTGAACCTACAATAGGGAAGGCGCATTTACTTGAGCTTCTTAGCATTCTTAAAGGAAAAGGCTACAGTTTCATCTTGGAAACGAATGGGATTCTCATAGGCGCTGATGAAAGTTATGCTGAAGAAATTTCCAATTATGGTTTTGTTCATATGCGGGTTTCATTGAAAGGATGCAACGAAGATGAGTTTGTGGCACTTACTGGAGCAAATCCAGATAGTTATAGATTGCAGTTTCAAGCATTAAAAAATTTGGTAAATGCAGGAGCAAGCTGTCATCCTTCTGTTATGGCTTCCTTTTCGTCAAGGCGAAGCCTTTGGGGACTCACTCAAAAGCTTAAACAAATCAGTCCAAGCTTGGCTGGCAACCTTGAGATTGAAGAATTAATATTGTACCCGCATGTGAAAGAAAAAGTGAAACGGTATGGGTTAAAATACTATACGGCTTATGCTCCAGAAAAAGTGCCGGCAGATCAAGTATAAGCTTGTAATCTCAAAATTCTCCATGTTTGAGATAATAGTCTTTTTCTTTTTTGGGGCCAAAGCTTCGGATGCCTTTTTCTTTAAGTTGCTTTCTAAGCTTCTCAGCGTAATGTCCTTGCACTTCGCCTTTTTTTTCTAAATATGTTATTATTTCTTCTGCTTGCTCTTCAGTGTCGCATCGGCGAATAAAATCTATTACGTCGGGTGTGTAATTGATGAATCTTTGTGAAGAAGCTTTCTCTCCAGTTTGGTTGTCTGTTCGCACAGAGTTTACTGTAACCTTGTTTTCGCCAGTTTCCAATTCTTTAGCCAAGTTTGGAAACATTTTTTTGAAAGTTTCCTTGTCGAATTCCACAAGTGCACCTTCAAGCATTGTTTCTTTAATTTAAATATTCGCAAAGAATTATTTAAGCATCTTCAAAAATGTACGCCAATCATGCGATGAATAGAATTTAATGCTTAATTGTTTGTTCATATAACTCTATAGTTTTCTCAGCTATCTTGTCCCATGTGAACTCTTCCAAGACTCTGCGTCTGCCATTTTTGCCAAGCCACTTCTTTTTTTCTGGATTTTCAAGAGAACTGTTTATGCCCCAAGCTATGTCTGCTGGACTATTTGGGTTAATGTGGAAGCCGCATTGGTCTTCACCGCAGCATATGACTATTTCACGCATTCCGCTGACGCCAGCTCCTCCTACAACAACTGGTTTTTCCATACTCATGGCTTCGAGGGCAACTATTCCAAAAGGTTCGTAGAGGCTTGGAAACACTGCAACATCGCATGCTGCATAGTGAAGAATGCGCTCTTCTTCTGAAATGAATTCATAGTTTAGTTTCACCGAATCTTGTAAACGCATTGTCTTAACTAAATTTGCCAGATAATCTTGTAAGTCTCCTAACCCCACGATGACCAATTTGGCTTTGGGTGTTTTCTGCAAAACATGTGGCATAGCCATTATCAATTTGTCAACACCTTTAACGCCTACAAGTCTTCCGAGAAAAAGAATCATTGGCTCGTCTTCTTTTACGCCATACATTTCCCTTATTTTCTTAGTCTGCTCTGCATTCACATTTTCAGGATTGTATTTTTGCGGGTCAACTCCATTGTAACAAACTTGAATTTTTTCTTTTGGAAAACCAAGATTCACAAGTTCATCTTTCATAGCGTAGGAGACTGTTACAATTAAGTCGGCAGCTTTTGCGCCATGAAGTTCAATGTTGCTTACAACATCTGAACCATTTCCAAGAGTTCTGCCTTTCTCCGTTGAGTGGACATGAAATGCTAGGGGCAGATCAACCTCTTTTTTAATTGTTATTCCAGCGATTGCTGACAACCAGTCATGGGCAATCACAATGTCATATTTGAAGTTCTCTTTCTTGATAAGTTCGTTAACAAGTTTTGAAGCGCTTAAATAATTATAAACAAGAATTTTAGAGAATAAATGGATGCCTCTACCCCACTTCTTAACGTCTTCGGCAAGCACGTCGGGCAATGAATCTGAAATGTCAATATGAAGTGGCCGGTGAATTTCAATTCCTCTCCAAATCTCCCGTGTTGGAAGATCGCCAGCGTCATCATTCATTGTGAAAATTGTAACGTCATGGTCCATAAGGACGAACTTGCGTGTAATCTCCGCCGCATATGTGCCTAAGCCACCTACGATTTTTGGCGGATACTCGTAAACCAGCACAGCCATCTTCATGTTATTTCACCGTTGCCTCTTTCATCCAGCGCTTTATTGCTTACTGAAGCATCCTTTATTTACGTTTCTTAAACTTCCGGATATGTTATCATCAAAGCATCGTCTAATTTTAAAAATTAGATTGTACTTCACTTTGTGGCTGTTGCTATCCAGCGACTTCGAAGCTTCCCTTCAACTTCCGTTTCATTCAATTCCAAATTAACAGTTTCAAAATCTTCAAAAAGATGCTCTATCTCTTCTCTGTCAGCAAAATGATGCACAATTCCTTTTTCTGCGCCTTCTTGTTCAATGAATGTGTTTTCTTCAATCTTCAGTCCTTTTCCATAGCTGTATGTCCTTTCCGACAAGAAATTGACTAAGAGCTGTCCATTCTTTTTTAGTGTTCTATGAATTTCAGAAATTGTTTTCTTAATTTCCTTAAGCTCTTGATGGTAAATTGTGTGAAGGCATATTATGGCGTCAAAACAAGAATCGGTATATGGTAGCATTTTCATATCACATTTTATTAGGTGACCTGTTAACCTTTGTTGCTTGAGTCTGCTTTTGGTTAGAGTTAAGCCTGTTTCTGAAATGTCCGTTCCATAGGTTTCAAATCCTTGCTTTGCTATGTATATCTGATTTCTCCCCGCTCCGCAACCTAAATCGAGAATTCGCAATCCTTTCTTCTTTCTTAACCTTTTAGCGAAGTTAACAACATTTTCGTCAGGTTCTTCTCGGCTGTACTGTTTCTGATGCAGTATTTGATTCCACTCTGTCATTTGGATCATTTCCTGTAGGCATCTTTAATTTTTCTATTTGGAAACGCTTGCTTAAGCGTTGTCTCCATTCAGCTTCTGTGGAAATGTTGAAAAATATATTAATGAGCGGATACTAAACTAAAAAGGAGTGCACCGAGATGAGTATATCACCAGTTAAAAGGTTGATTCTTGAAACTATGTGGGGACTTGACAAGCCTGTTAAGGCTAATGATATTGTAAAGGAAACGAGGTTAAGTTTTCCAACGGTTCAGATGCATATAATTGGTCTCTCACGCCTAGGATACTTGGAGCAGCGTGAAAAAGGGTATTATGTTTTGACTGAGAAGGGCAAAAAAACACTTGGTTTTCCCGAGGTTGACAGGGCGAAAGCTGAGGAAATTTTGGCATATTTGCCTGTAGAAAAATCGTTCCACTTTTACGTTGATGTTGGAAAACCTCTAAATGTTCATGCAGCAAGCCTTCAAGACTTCTGTGATAAGATTTTGAAAGTTGATGTGAATTCTGTGGAGTTTCATACTCATCGTGGGGATTTTGAGGCGTGGTTTATGGGCTTAGGAGATATTGAACTTGCAAGGAAAACGTTGCTTATTAAGGAGCAGAAGATTTTTGGAGAGGAACTGCGCACGAAGCTTTATGAAATTGTGAAAAATCGATGTGATGAACTATCCAGGATAAGGAAGCAGGAAGCTACTTCTAAATAGGCATGGTTAACTTTAAGCTGGCTTAAATCGTTCCTTAAGCTTGTCTAAGATCTGCTGTAAAGTTGTATATTCCATTTCCTCTGGGCTGAGGCGGGCTGGTTCAAACTCTCCCATGCGCCTAAGCATACAGGCATTTTCCAATGCTTCTCGCCTAGCTAATGCAAATGCTGGGTCATCAAACAAGTCTGCAATCATCGGTTTTCCATGGTCATCACATGCAATTTTGCCATTTGCAATTTGAAAGCCTAAAGCAACAATTCTTGGAGGGCCATCGAACAATGTGCATTTTGCATCCTTTAAGCCCACAGGCATTATTGGACCCCAGTGGCTTCCCCGCATCCATCCTTCCACAAGATAACTATGCATGAATGGCGCAAGGATTTCACCTACTGCAGGCAGTCCATGCTGTGCTCGTACAATAGCCACTGGGTCATCTTTTCCAACGTATTTTCCAGCTATCTGTGAAAGCCTTGTTACACTACCTACGGCGCATATTAAATCATCTCTAGCTCGCCAAACACGTGAAATCATATACCTTTGCACTGTTCCGATAAGGGCAATTAACTCGTACGTTTCTTCTGGGCATTTAAGCACAACCTTCTGATTTTCTATTGTGTCTATGACTTCAAATTTGAAGCCGCCAGCCATGTTTGGGTCAATCACAAGCCCTGCTGTATTCATTGGATCGGCGAAAATGCGGAAGATTGGAAGGTTATAGGCGCCAGCTGACGTTTTGTCTGCGGCGAAAATTATCATCGGATCGGAACCTCTTTCTTCTATTTCCATTTCAGCAACTCCTGGGCCCATTCCACGGATATTTCCGCTGAAGGCTGTTTTCAGAAGGTCTTGTCCAGCACCGTAAAGTTTCAATTCAAGAGCCTTGTTTGCTGCTTCTTTGAATGTGTGCCATGCGAGTTCGTGAATGGCTTGGTTTGATTCTCCCTTCTCATGTGTCATTAGTAGTTGAAGGTCGTCTCCTACATTGAAGACATAGTAATTGTTTATTAAGCCATCTTTTTTGGCTGTTTCAAGATTTTTTTCTGCGATTGTAAGAAGCGGTTTTGGAACAACATGATGTCCTGCCAAGGAGCCTACGTCGCATTTAATTATTGATATTGTGGTTTTTCTTGGCATATATACACACTTAATTGGTCTAGATTTTAAGGTTAAAGCCTGTAGCTCTTAAAAGATTTCCGAAAGAAAATTGTAAATGAAACATGTAATAATAGAGGTTTTACAAAAGTGATAATGATAAAAGGTGGATGTGAGTGTCCAAAGTCAAGGTCATATCTGTAAAGATACCTGAAGAAGTATACAAAGAACTGCTGTTGCGTATTCCTGAAGGAGAAAGAAGCAATTTTATTCGTGATGCAATACTGGAAAAACTCCAAAAAGCACCTAAACCTGACAAGCTTCTTGAGTTAGAGCAGAGAATGGGTAAGATTGAAAGGGAGTTTTCGGAGTTACGGAAGTATCTTTCTGATTTGGAATTGCTAACTTATGAGCATGGAAAGACAAACCCTTACGTGTTTGGGGTTGATGAAATTGATCACAAAATAATTGAATATCTTATTCACTATAAAGGTGCAACTACTCCAGAATTGGCTGAATACTTGAAGGTAAATCGGTGGCTTGTTCTGAATAGACTTAGAAGGATGCAGAAATTTTCTAAGAGGCAACTTGGGAAATCAATAATAGATTATTATGCTGGGGAGAAATCTGGCAAAAAGAAGGCATGGTGGATAAATGAAGAGTTAATCGAAGAGTAATGGGTTAAGTTGACATGAATTCGTTTGCCTTGCGTAAAACCTTGACAAGTTCACGTCCTTTCTCTGAGGTTTTGTATACTACTATGCCTCTAGGATTAGAGCTTACGTCTTCGATTAGACCTGCGTCTAACAATTCTTGTAGGTATCTGTTGAATCGCATAAAATTCAAGTTGCATCTATACATAAGTCGTGTCTTGTTTGCGCCACTTAATGCTTCATTTAAGATATCGGAAATAACTTCGATTCGGCTTCTTCTGTGCTTAGCTTCCATTTTTTTATCAACTCGAGGCTGAAGCGGGGTCTCTTGCAATAATGAGATAATTATGAACCAGTAATAAAACTAACTGCATACAATCTTCTATAAGAAAATTCTAACGGATCGTTTGTGGATGAGCTTGGATTTTGAATTTAATAGAAACTGTATGGATTGCTCTGTTGAGATGAGGGTACAAATTATGGAGATTGGTCTATCAGAGACTTCAGGCAACTGTATGTTTTCAGAAACTGGTTGCCTTTTTCTGTAGTTTTCAATAAGCTTTGATTAGTATTCTCATTAATCATGTGTAACAGTTCTTTCCTTAATAGAAAATCCATGTAAGATTTTAATTGCTTAAAACTGAGATTGCAGTGGTACATCAGCCAAGTTTTCTTAACTCCGCTTTGTGATGTTTCTAAAATGTCCGCTATAAGGTCTAGGTATCCGCGATGGTTATTGCTGGTGTTTTTCTTATTTTTAGTTAACAATTTATTCACTTAAATTCTCGTAAAGCGAGATTGAAAGGTCTCCTTTCTCCCATAGTATTTAGCAAAAACTCTAATTTAAACAATTCTGAAGGGGAAATTGCCTACAAAGAATATGGAAAAGACAAGAAAATGAAAGTGTCTATTGCAGTTTTTTCAAAATTTTCTCATGGTCAACTTGTTTTTCTAGAAAAATGCTTATTCTGTTTTCTCCAACAGTTAAGGAGAGCACTTTAGTTTCTTTGCCTTCAACTACTATGTTTTTGATTTTGCCTAGGTTGAAAAGTTTTGAAAGTTCTTCGCTCGCTTCAAGTGCTGAAGAAGAAAGAATTGCATAGTCAATTATTTTTGTTGGGTCGTTGAGGTCTATTGCTGCTGAAGTGGTGTTTCTGAGAATGTAGCCTATTACGCCATCCCATGTTTTGATTTCTTCAAGGTTTGTTCTTAAATCATTTGTTAATGTTGCCTCTTCTGTGACTATGGGTTCAGTTAAGATTGTAGTGTCAGGAAAATCTTTCTTTTTAACCATTCTCCATTGCCTCCATTATTCAATTACTGGTTTAGCCCTTACAAGCTCTCCTTTCTTAATTTGAAGGGTTTGCTGGATTTTTTCTGGTATTTGGATCGCGCCTTTTCCCTCATATTTTGCATCTTTTATTGGCTTCACTTTGCACCGTGTTGATTTTCCGTCAAAGGTTTCAACCTCTACCTCTTCAATTTTTTTTCCTTCGTATTGCTTTTCCCATTGTGAAAGTATTACACTGTCTATGTGAACTGTGTCTGAGTGCATGCGTTTTATTAAGCGCACGCGTTTGAGTAAGTCGCTGAGATTTTCCACTATGAGCTGATTCGCTTGAGGCTCATTAAACACCTGTTCTGGCTTAATCTCTGGTTCTTTTTCTTGTGGTTTTTCAATTTTTTCTTCTTTGGTTTCTGTTACAGGTTCAGGTTTTTCTTCTGTTTCCACTGGTGAATCCAATTTTGCTTCAGGCTCTGTTTCTTGTAAAATTGAAGTGTTGTTGAGGGAGGCAGGGCAGATTTTTTCTAACAATCGGAGAACTGTTGGGATTAGAATACAGGTTATGGTGTTTACATAGTTTATATCTGCCTTTTTTGAAATAACCGTGGCAAAGCAAATGTCATTCAGGCAGGAAATATTCACTCTGCCATTGTTGCCATCAACCGTAATACATTTAATATTACCTATAGCGTTGGCTTTATCAAATATACCATCGAAAGCGTCTATTACTTGGATCATTGTTTTTTCTGGTGTGGTTTCATCTCCGATTTTTATTTCGCCATCTTCTTTGAATATGAATGTGTTGGTTATTTCTGGGCATGCATTTCGAATTTCATTTAATGCACTCTTCAGTGTAAAAAAGTATAGATCATTATCCATGGTTTTCCACTTGAACACTGTTTTTTAGATGATTTTGAAGAGTATGCGTTCAGGGACGCCGTCTTTTTCGATGACGAGATACTTTAGGCCTTCTGTGTCGCCAAGTTGGTCTAGCCATTTTAGTGCTTCTTTGGCTTTTTGCAAAACTAAAAGTCTTTCTTGATGGCTTCGCACGACTTCTTCTATGGCAGTGAGTTCGTGGAATGGGTTGGCATCCAAAACTATGTTTAAGTTGCCTATTGTGATTTCGCCTAGGCTTTCTGTCGCAGCCTTTTTTCCAGCCAGTTTCATGACTACTTCTCGTATTTTTTTGGATTTTTCAGCCAGTGTCCTAATGTCATCTAGTCGGCGCAGATACTCGCCTAACGTGCTTTTTGTATCTGATATTCCCTTTTCTAGGGTTTCAGCTATTTCTTCGGCTGATTTGTATTCTTTTATTTCTACTACCATGTGTTTTTGCACCTCCAAAGATGAAACAAACTGGGGAAATTCAGGGATGCTTGTATCTTACCCTGCCTCCAATCTCAACAAACAAGGGGATAGGTGCTAAGGCGTGTATGTGCCAGTTGTCGGAAACTCCTTGCCATTCTTAGTTATTATCCATATTGTGTACTGGTAACCTTGTTGGAAAGCTCCACTGATCGATATGGTGGTGCTGTTCTTTGGCGATATGGGCACATCTGTTATATCAGTTTCTGCGTTGTTGACGCGATATTTATCTATAATAACTGTTGCACCGCCAGCGTTTGTGATCGTCACGTTAACTGCGCTACTGGTCCATCCCCATGGTGTTCCAACTTGTAGTTGTTCTGAGCCTCCCATGAACATGAATGATAAGGCTCCCATCCATGCTGCTACGGCTATGCTGACTGCGACTGTTACTGCGATGAGTATGATTGATGCTACTACGGGGCTTAGGGCTTTTTTGCTTTTCAATATTTTCATTTTCTTTTTTATCCCTCCTTCGGGGTTAGTTGTGTATTTTAGAGGAAAAAGGAGATTTAAATCTTACGACTTAATACACCATATTAATTATCTGTAAAACAAAACTACAACAAACAAAAACAAAACCCTTAGTAATCCATCTACGGAACGTTAAAAAATGATGTGTTCAACACTTGTCGCCGAAAGCACATCATCTAAGTTTCAAGTTTGTCAAAGAATTCCAGCAGCAGCTTAGCGATTTTTTCACCTAACTCTGTTTTCACATAATACTTCTTTAAAGGGTCTATTCTTTCGCCTTTTGCTAAGCCTAAGTCTTCAATTTCAATCATTCTCGCCCTAAAAGTGCCGTCGCTTAAGGTTAAACCGTTTTCACGCATGAAATCTTTAGCCTCCTTCCATTTGCCACGTTTCATGTAAAGCAGAAAAATACAGTCTATGGCGTGGTCTTTTTCAAGCATCGCTTTGATAGCTGCCAGTTTCTTGTCCGTTAAGATATACTTAATCTTCTCCTCTTCTCCCTTTACGCTTTTCACCATATCATATCAACTCATAGTTTTGCTTTCTGATATTAGTTGAACCCCTTTAAAAGATTTAACCTATATTACGATTTAAGTCATATTTCTAGGGGTATAAGCTATATTTCTCATTTGCGTTTGCGCAAGAATACCGAGCCAAATAGCATAGTCCATCTTTATATGGCCTTTCTAAGCCGCATTCTGGGCATTTAAGCGAAGTTTCACGGGTCTCCTTTCGCATGTGCTGTTCACATTTTCCCCTTTTTCGCTGCGAGACGCTCGATCAGGTCGATTAGCCTTGAATACTTGAGACATGCAAGCATGAAGCTTTCAACTACAATGTTTGGTTTTTGTTTTTCAAGTTTGCACCTCAGCCTAAAGGCCTTGTAAAGTGTTGGGTTGAGGAAAAGCTTGAACTGTTTACGCTCGGTCAGCTGCTTCTGAAGCTTTGAGGGCCTAATTTTTAACCCCCTCCCCCTCTTTTTCCAGTCTTCCTCTAAGCTCCTTTGCCTGCTGAATTAGTCTTTCAAGCTCTTTAAGGTCATCGTTAAACTGCCGTTCCTCATAGCTTTTCGCAAGGTTGTTTAAAACTTGAGCCATGTATCCTGCTATCTTCATGGCTTCCGGGTCTTCCTTAGCCCATTTGCTGACGGTTTCGAAGAGCTCCTGCAGGTTTTTAATAAGCCTCTGGCGAAGCTGCTGCGTGTCAATTATGAGGCTTTTAAGCTGCATCAACCTAAGCGAAACAGTGTCCATACTGCTTTCAACCATGAACCTATTCAGCCTCCCTTTGACAGAGCCTTGCTTCCAAAACCATTTTCTCGAAACAGCAACTGCAAACTTCATTCATAATTGTTAAAGCCTCGTTAACAAATTCGCAGTCCTCAACTTTCGCACCCATCTACTTCACCCCAACCTTACCCACACTGTGGTTAACTTCTATGGCGACGTTCTCGATGGGTTGACTGGCTTCCTGTTCAAAAAATTGCAACCAGCTTTTTGGGATAATCACTGCTCTACTTGTTTTTCCAACGGGAATTATTTTTCTTTTTAATGGCAATTTTCTCACCGAGACTATTATGTTACACAAGCTTTATATAGTATCACTTGGTACCACTTCTACTATGAAAAAACTGCAAATTTTGAAAAAAGAAGATATTGAAATTCTGAAATTTTTAAACGAAAATCCAGGGGCAACACATAATGAAATATTTCATGCATTGCAGCGTAACAGAAACAGAACTTTGGAAAGAGTAAATGACCTCGTAATGTTGAAGCTCATCGATAATGAAAAACCGCATGTGCGTGGCAAGAAGAAACCCTGCATTCTTACGGAGAAGGGAAAAATGGAATTAATGAAACATAACATAGATAGCCTAAAGGAAATTCTAAGCAGTATGGAGAAACTCACTGCAAGTGTGCTTTCGCAACCTCAAACCCTCAAAGAGTGGACAGAAAAAGGTCAAAAAGCTGTCCACGATGCTGCTGGATCTAACCGTCTGACACTTGAGCAAGCTGCTGAAAGGCTTGAAGAATTGTTCAAAGAACCTAAAGATTTAACGCTTGAAGAGAAGGCGCAGCATGTTATGAAGCTAAGAGAAACCTATTTTGGTGCTTTCAGAAAGGCTTTAAGACAAATGCATGAGATCTGTCTTAAGCTTGCACCTTCCAAAATCAGTCAAATCCCACAAAAAGAAGCATATATCCACGTGGCTGAAAACAACCTTATTAACGTAGTTTACGAAGATGAAGTGCTCAGAACACCCGACATAAAAGTTCACACCTTTTAGCCTGCCAAAGTGCCAATCTAAAGTGACTTTTTAAAGTTGGCAAGACAAAGAGCCTCTCATAGTATGTAAGCTTATGTTCAGTTCTCAAGAATATTTTCTAATAGACATTATTAACGGAATAAATGCTAAGAATTAAAACAATTTAGAAATTTCTCAGGAGGCAATAATCTTTCCCATTATCTGTTGCAATTTTTCATATAGTTTGAAATGATGTGTGATGGCTTTGAAGTAATGTATTATTTTCGTAGATGTTTGGACGGCACTATAGGTTTTCCTGTATTGCGTAAGGTTCCAACAACAGGAAATCTTTTGAGAACATCTTCACCGTGAGGTGCTTGCTGTAGGACTGCTGTTAAATCCTCACCAGCCCTGTGGAGAACCTGATGGTTTCCATCTTTCCATAGAAAACTGGTTGACACATCGAATACTTTCCCTTCGTATGCTACATAGGCGGGTTTTCCATTTTTGCCGTTGTATTTGGCAAGTTCTTTTTCCGTGAACTCTTTCATTATTCCTGTTTTCCTCTCCCCTCATTTTAAGCGAATATGGAATCGAGAAACATCATTACGATAAAGCCTGCAACAAGACCGAAAGTCGCTTGCCTTTCGAAACCTTTCCTGTGGCTTTCAGGAATAATCTCGTCGCTGACCACAAAGAGCATGGCTCCAGCGGCAAAGGCAAGCGCCCATGGCAGAATAGGATGAAAGATGGATACAAGCGCGACACCAAGTAGTCCTCCAACTGGCTCGACTAATCCAGTTAACGTGCCATAACCGAGGGATTTTCTCCCACTGTATCCCTCCCTTAACAGGGGCAGCGCTACTGCCAAGCCTTCAGGCATGTTCTGAAGCCCAATAGCCATAGCCACTACAAGTCCTGCTGCTACGTCTCCGCTTCCAAAACTTACTCCAACAGCTAAACCTTCAGGAAAATTATGAATTGTAATGGCTAACGCAAAGAGCCAAACTCGTGAAAGCTTTGAAGAAGGGCCTTCTGCACCTAACGCTGGGTGAAAATGGGGGATGAAACGATCCGCCATATGCAACGCAACAGCGCCTAATATGATTCCAAAAACTGCAACCCATATGCCGCCCAAGCCTATAGCGGGAACCAAAAGACTAAAGAATGTTGCGGCAAGCATGACTCCTGCAGAAAATCCAAGCATAACATCCAAGAATTTGTCCGAAACATTTTTTGTAAATAACACTGGCAAGGCTCCAACACCTGTCGCTAAGCCTGCGAGTAAACTGGCTACTGAACCAAGCCAAATAGCTTCTATGCTCATACTCGGCACTTCACATAAAATCCAAATAATATATGTTTAGTTAAATAAAAAGGGAGCATATGGAGAGAAGAGTCAAAACAGCTATTTTAGGAATTTCGAAACAAACGGTGAATGCTCGCCTCTACGCATGAAGTGTCCAGATGGTCCTTCGCCTAAGAATTCAGAGAACCAAGACTCATGCTCAATTTCCTCATTAAGGATTGATTGAGCCAAGTCATAGGTTCTATAGTCTTTCCCAGCAGTCATGTTGCAAATGTGAGTGTATCCTCTAACTGCACATCTTTCTGCTTCCACCAAAACCTTCAACATTGCCTTAACATTGGTTGGATCTTTGGGCAGTTTGGCCGGCGGACATGCCGACATGTCATGGAAAACTTTCATGTCTTCGGGAAGTTTGCCTCCTAACTCATATATGCGAGGAACAAGCGCCTCAAAGTGGTTACGATCTTCAATACGTGCAGCTTCAGCGATCTCTTTAATTCCTTCACCTTCAAGCCCAATAAGATTGCATCTAAGAATAGTATAATAGTAGTAGGTTGTAAGCTCCGCAGCCGCATTTTTCACAAGCAACTCAACAAGTTGGTCAACGTTTATTCCAGCTTTCTCCACCATCTCTCGCGCCACTCTTGCCATTATGTCACCTCCATCTAAAGCAACTTATATTCGTTATCAGATAATAATAATTATTATTTAAATCTTGCTATTTCTCAGAAAACAATATAAATTACAGCTCTGAATATTTATACACATGAAAACGGAACAGCTTATAGCAAAACTTCGAAAAAGCGGTTTCAAAGTCACACCGCAACGTCTAGTGATTTGCGAGGTCATTCTTTCAAGCAAAGAACATCCAACAGCTGACCAGGTGTATGAAAAAGTGAAGAAACCGTATCCAGCTATTAGCCTGGCTACGGTCTATCAGACATTACATCTACTATCGCAGATTGGTTTGGTGCAGGAGATGGGATTTAGCAATTGCGTTTCTAGATTTGACCCAGATACTTCACCACACATCAATATAATTTGCCAGAAGTGCGGAAAGGTCGAAGATTATAAAGCAGAAAGCATTGATAAACTATGGGCTCAAATAATTAAAGAACTCAGGTTCAAACCCATTGGACAACGAATCGACATATATACATACTGCAATAAGTGCACCAGAACCTAATTTTAATCGCTAAAAGTAATCTTGCACTATTTTATAAAGACCCTGGTTGTTTTAACTCGAAATGGATAAAGTTTTGCGCTAGGGATAACTTTTTGAAAAATTATTATTCGAATGATAGTAAGAATTAACAAAATATGCATTCAAGTAGCTAATTTTGTTTTCAAAGCATTTCTGCTTCTGCTTTAGTGAGTTTATGTTTTGCTTTGAGAAGTTTTTCGTAAAGGGCTGCAACCTTGGCAGCGTTTTTACTTACAAGAGCTTTCAAAAGGTCCCCTTCTATCTCTGCTACTTCTAACCGTTGATAATAATCCAAGGTCTCTTTGAGGTGTGCTAAAACGATTTTTCCCGTCAAAATAGGATGGTTGTTTGTAACGTTAGCTTCTGGGTAACGTATTCCATGTTCAAGCTCCACATCTAACCCTATCCGAAAAATTTCGGCAGGTATTTTCATGCCGCCTGTGTCGATCGCCGCTAATATTTTCTCAGCCTCTTCAAGGGTAACTTCAGGCTTTTTCATAAGCGTCCAGTCTCTAATCCCAAGTTTTTTACAAACCGCCTGAACCTCTTTAATCGGGACATATTCTGGAATCTTCATGTAACTTCACCATCACAATAAAGGCATTATACTGCCAGTAAAGAATTTATTTTTAGTGGTTACATCTTGTATCTATTCAACTAAACTTCTATGCAAAATTGAGGTCAGAACTTGTTTTGCGGATCTATTCATAAAACGACATTCGTTATCTTTTCACCTGGTAATCCTTTTATCCTTCGATTCCGTATCCTCTGCTTATTGGATCTTGGAATATCGGCAATTGTGGTGGATAGAAAGTAAAAATTATGTGCTGGCCAAAAACTCAACTTCAAATGTTCCCAGACGCTTTCATTAACCACTGAAAAAACTCCAACCAAAGTGTTGCCACTAGACAACTCGAAAGTAAAGTGTAAAGCGCTTCAAACAAGAACTATGAAAACCACGCCAATCAACTCGAGTTTCAGAATAGAATTTCTTACGGTGTCCATCATCGTGGTTCAAGCATTACTTTATGAATCATTATATAAATGTTGTTGTGCTTCTTTTAATTGCAGTTTATATCATTGAAAATGGTGTTAAAATGATATGAATCCACTTAAGTTGCCTAAAATGACAAAAAAGGAAATTGCAGATTTAATAAAAGGACAACTGATATGCAGAATTGCCTTTAAGGGAGAAAAAGCCCCGTATATAGCTCCATTTCAATATGCCTTAATGGGTGGTAAACTATATCTTCACTTCACGAAATATGGCAGGAAGATTGAGCTAATCAAAAAGAATGA
Source organism: uncultured Candidatus Bathyarchaeia archaeon (assembly GCA_964489195.1). Lineage (GTDB taxonomy): Archaea > Thermoproteota > Bathyarchaeia > Bathyarchaeales > Bathycorpusculaceae > CAZAXN01. Next base: position 18,763 of record CAZAXN010000037.1, on the reverse strand, counting down.
GCCAGTTTGTGTTGAAATAGAGAAAACAACACCTGAAATGAGCGAATATGCCTTTGTCTCTCTTATTGGCAATTTGAAGATTGTTGAAGACCCTGAGGAGAGAGCAAAAGCGATAAAAAAGCTGGCAGATCAAGGCAAAAGAAAACTTTCAAAAAACTTTTTGGCAGCCCATGGGTTCAAGCCAGAAGATGGATGGGAGTCTTTAACTCAAAATAAACGGCTTATTATTGTCAAGCTTGTTGATGTTTCTGAAATCGTGGGTCTAAAATCTCCTTGAATTTGCAAGGCTTTATTAAGCAGGATCGCATATCTGCTTTTTCCAATAGTTTTTAAATATTTCTAACTCAATTAGTTCTACAAGAAAAAGGCTTACTAGATATCAAGAGATTAGCAGAGTAAATTATTGGAAAATATAATTTGGACTGGTAATGTAAGACTATGTGCGGAGGTGGAAAAATGACTAAGGTTGGAGAAACTTATCTTTGCGAAATATGCGGAAACAAGGTCAAAGTCGTTGAAGCGGGAAAAGGAACACTTGTTTGTTGTGGAAAACCAATGAAGCTTGTCAAGTTTTAGAATATAAATCTATGACAAAGTAGACAATTAACAATGTTCCTTAACTTTCTATCATTTAACTAAATCTTTTTTTCTCAAGAAAGCAGAAGTTATTTGTTATTCTATGCCCCATTTCTTAGTTATCTTTACAATCAGGAAAGTCACAAATGCCACAATTACAAAGGTTATGAGTGCTACGAGAAAGTCGCCGACACTGAATATTTGGCCAGTATATCCAGCAAAGGGTTTTACAGTGCTGTCTATTACGTTTCCACTTGCGTCTAGAACTGCTTCTTCAGGTAACGGTGGAATGGGAACTCTAAAAGTTGAAGTTTCCTAATCCAGGATAAATGCTACAGCAAGTCCCATAACCTTGTATTTGGATATAAAGTCCATAAATTCTTTCCAAATGCCTTTAGGTGGGGCAGTGAGGGCAGCGCTGGTTTAGGCTCTGATAATGTTTATTTCTTTCAGAACCTCTAAAACCTCATCATCTTTATGCAAATCATCACTGTTATTTCTTTGCTGATTTGCGAATTAAAACTTGCTATGTAACTGTATTTTGAAAGCTTTTTGCAACAAAAATTGCTTTCTTGTTCATTAAGCTACTAATTTTTAATAATAATTGTAGATTCGCAATAATTTTATTGAATTCATTATGATATTAAAGTGTTCCCTTAAAACACATAATTGGAAAGTTGGTTGAATGGTTAGATCTGAGCTTGAAGCCAAATCAGAAATATCAATTTGTTTAAATGAGAAAAAACCGATTAGAGTTTTACATGTTGATGACAATATAGTCTTCTTGAAAGCAACTAAGGAATTTTTGGAGTTAAAAGAATTTTTTGAAGTCGATACATCTACGTCTTATGCAGATGCTATTGAAAAAATTGGGAAGAAAAAATATGACGTTATAGTTTCCAATTATCAGATACAAGAAAAAGACGGACTGCAACTACTTTATGAATTAAGAAAAAATGGAAACAATACTCCCTTTATAATTTTTGCTGAAAAGGGAAAAGAGGAAATATTAATAAAAGCATTGAATTTGGGAGCAGATCATTATATTAACAAAGGGGGCACTCAAGAAGTAGTTTTTACGGAGCTTGCTCACAGCATATGTCGTTTAGCCGAAAGTAAAAGAACACAAAATAGAATAAAAGAGTCAGAAGAGAAATATAGAAAAATATTTGAAAATGCAAAAGATGGCATAGTCTTCTTAGACAAAAAAGGCAAAATAATTGATGTAAATATCAAAGCAACTGAGATATTTGGCGGCAAAAAGGAAGAAGTGCTCGGCAAACACTTCACAGAAGTTGGAATACTGCATCCTGATGATATTCCAAGAGCTCTGAAAGCTTTTGCTGATGGGATTGCAGGAAAATCAATTAGCTTGAACTTGCGCATAAAAAATAAGAATCGAAAGGAATTTGTGATTGAAGGTTCAGCATCTAGTGCTATAGTAAATGATGAGCTTGTAATAGTGGTAATTATAAGAGATGTTACAGATAGAGTGCAAGCGGAAGAGGCATGTAGGGCATCAGAGGAGAAATATAGAGCACTTGTTGAGAATTCGCTTCAAGGAATAGTAGTGGTTCAAGACTTTCGCATAGTTTTCGCTAATCGCGCTTTTGCAGAGATAAGCGGTTACACAGTTGAGGAATTATTGTCTTTGCCCCCAGAAAGCGTAAAAGCGTTAGTACACCCAGATGACAGAAAATTAGTTTGGGGTCGTTTTCTTGATCGTCTGCACGGAAAATCAGTTGAACCGCGATATGAGTATCGTGGAATTAGAAAGGATGGAAAAATATGTTGGCTAGAAATGTTTGCAAATCGTGTTTACTATAATGGTAAACCTGCTATACAAGGCGCTATAATAGATATCACTGAGCGCAAAAAGGCCGAACAAGAAGCTGAAGAGAACAAATTGAATATTGTAAAACTGATCAGCTATATTCCAGAAGCTGCTGCCTACCTTGACGAAAATTTTAGAATCGTTGCTATCAATACTCGTTTTTCTGAATTTTTTGGATATTCAGAGGAGGAGGTAAAAGGTAAACATATAGACGATGTTGTTGTCCCCAAAGATTTGTGGGAACAAGCTAAGAAACTTAACAACGATGCAAAAGAAGGCTACGCTTCTTTTTACACTGTAAGGAAAAGAAAAGATGGAACTCTTGTCCCAGTATCTATATCTGCAGCTCCAGCCATACTAAGAAACAAGTTTCTAGGCTATGTCGTATTCTACAAAGATATTACAGAGTTAAAAAAGTTGCAAGATGAATTAGAAGAGTCAAGAAAGCATTTCCAAAGTTTGTTCAATTTAATGGCTGATCCCGTAGCTATTGTAGATGAAAAAGGAAAGATTTTGGAAGTTACCCAAAAAGTAGAGGAAATAACGGGATTTAAAAAAGAAGAGCTTATTGGAAAGAACTTCCTCAAAACAGATATTGCAACAGCCAAAACAAAAGCAATTATGATAAAAAATCTTGTCAAACGAATGCTCGGAATGCATATAGATCCTTACGAAGTAGAAATTCTCACGAAGGATAAGAGAAAGCTAATGTATGAAATTAACGCGGTAAAAATTGATTATAAAGGTAAGCCTGCAGATCTTGTTGTATTCAGAGACATTTCTGATAGGAAGAAATTGGAAGAAAAACTTCGTGTTGTTGGCGGTCTTACGAGGCATGATGTACGAAATAAACTTTCTGTTGTAACTGGAAACGTCTATCTTCTAAAACAAAAGTTGAATGAGAATACTGAAGCATTGAAAAGGCTAGAAAGCATCGACATGGCAGTTAGGCAAATTGAGCAAATATTCGAATTTGCTAGAAATTATGAAAAATTGGGAGTGGAAAAACTTACATGTGTGGATGTCGGCAAAGCTTTTGATGAAGCAGCTTCTCTATTTTCTGCAAAAAAAGGAATCGAAATAATAAACGAGTGCAGAGGGTTAACTGTTCTTGCTGATTCACTGCTTAGACAATTATTCTATAATTTAATTGATAACTCGTTAAAGTACGGCCAAAAAGTGAAAACAATCAGAATACGTTATAAAAGAACAAGTAATGATAAACTTGAAATTATTTATGAAGACGACGGCGTTGGAATACCAAGCGAAATTAGAAAGAAGCTGTTCGGAGAAGGAGTGGGAAAAGGTACAGGATATGGCTTGTTCATGATAAAAAGAATTTGCGAAGTTTACGGATGGGTCATCGAAGAAAGTGGTCAACCAAACAAAGGAGTCAAATTCACAATGAAGATACATATCGAAAATTCTGAAAATGTACCAGTCACGTCAGTAATAGACAAACAGAAAACACAGTTTATAAGTGATCATCCAGAAGAAGTTTGTCAATCCCCAAAATAAAAAATTTTGCGCATAACGCACAGGAATAGTTTTTTGATAAGTTGCAAGTTTAGGCTATCAAAAATTAAACATGCAAAAGAGTATTTAACAACATTTTAAATAGCCTCTAAAGCTTTGAAAATTGTTGTAGCTCAAAGTTCCGACAAAAGAATTAAATCAGAAAAGCAAATTGAGATAATGCATACTTGGGAAGAAAGTAGCAGAATATGCTGTAACGAAAAAGAGCTTTGAAGAGCTTTTCGTAGAGGCTGTAGATGAAGCTTTATGAAAACCTTTTCCCATATCATTTGAGATTTCAACTTATCCTTTATTGTTAGTCAAATTTTCCTTTTTATGTTTCTCCTTTTTGGCAGAGAAACACTTAAAATATTTTAAAAATATTAACTAAAATCAATGTGGTGTTGTTTAGGATGGTCGTTTTTAATGTTGTTTCAGGCTGTTAAATCGGAGGTGGTTTCTCATATTTCTTATATTGTCGGTTCCAAGAATGAAGCTACAGTCATAGATCCTAGAAGGGACTGTCAAGTTTACTTAGAAATTGCTTCCAAGTGGGGTGCAAGGATAAAATACATTTTTGAAACGCATAGAAATGAAGATTATGTTGTTGGTTCTTTGGAATTGTCTAGGCTTACTGGTGCGCGTATTTTTCACGGTCCTGGGCTTGATTGGGGTTATGGAGAAACATTGATTGATAATCAGGAGTTTTCGCTTGGTTCGCTTAAAATTGGGGCGCTTCATACTCCTGGGCACTCTCCAGAAAGCACTAGCTATGTTCTTTACGAAGAAGCGTCAGGTGATCAGCCTTTAATCGTATTCACGGGAGACACACTTTTTGTCGGTGACGTTGGTAGAACAGACTTTCTCGGGACCGAGATGACGCCTATCATGAGTGGAAAACTTTATGATAGCATAATGAGGCGTCTTGTTCCTTTGGGTGACGGAGTTATCGTATGTCCAGCTCATGGTTCGGGTTCAATCTGTGGCGGCAAAATTAGCGAGAGAGAGATAAGCACTATTGGAATTGAAAAGTCAACCAATCCGATGCTGAAATTAACCAGAAAGGATTTCGTGAAGCACCAAGTTGCTGAACACCATGAGACGCCGCCTTATTTCAGAAAGATGGAAGTTTACAATTTAGAGGGTCCGCCAATTTTAGGCACGTTGCCTAATCCAGTCCCGTTAAATCCTTCACAGTTTAATGAGATAATCAAAGAGGGCGCATATGTTGTGGATGTTAGAAATCCTGTTTCTTTCGGAGGATGCCACATAAAGGGATCATATAATTTGCCTCCTACCAGAATCGCTAATGCCGGCTGGGTTTTGGATTATGACCGGTCCATCTTACTGATCGCTGAAAATGTTGAGGCGCTTGACTTTGCAGTGCGCAGTTTAATTCGGCTTGGTTTTGACAGGATAGAAGGGTATCTGGCTGGAGGAATAGAGGCATGGTATAAGGAGGGATTGCCTGTAAGCAGGGTGAATCTGATAACGGTTCATGATTTGAAAAAATGGGTTGACTCTGAAGAGAAAATTATGATAGTTGATGTTCGCAGGCAAGGCGAATGGGACGAAGGCCATATTGAAGGTGCTGTGCACATTTATCTTGGGCATCTTGAGAAAAAAGCAGATACTTTGCCTCAGAATGTTCCTGTTGTTGTTATATGTAAAACCGGAAACCGGTCTAGTTTCGGAGCCAGCGTTCTGTTGAGGAAGGGATTCGAAGGAGTCTACAACTGTTTAGGCGGAATTGACGCTTGGCAAAGATCTGGATATCCCTTGGTTAAGTAGGTGATAAAATTTAATAACGAACTCAAATGCATTATTGGTTGAGGTTGAGTAATGTTTCCGCTTGGAATAGAACCATACTTAATAGGGGGATTAATAATTGGTGCAGGTGTAAGCCTCATATACATTGCAACTGGGCTTCATGCAACACAGAGCAGCTTTCTTACAACTACGCTTTCTTGGTTTTCAAAGAAAAAACATTTCCAAAAAGAGAGCAACATCCAAGAAAGAGAATGGAGGCTTTTCTTAGCCATAGGCCTCGTAATAGGCGCATTAATTCACACTTTAACGCTTTCTCCAACAGGTTTTTGGACCACGTCTGTACAAATATGGCGATTGGCATTAGGCGGTTTGCTTGTGGGTTTTGGCACTCGTCTTTCTCAAGGATGTACTTCTGGACATGGGATAAGCGGTTTGGCGTCCTTGTCCAAAACTTCATTTTACGCGGTCATCGTTTTTATGGGTGTTGCGATAATTACTGCGAACATAGTTCAAATGCTGGGGGTCTCGCCTTGAACAGGCAGAATATTATGGTGTTTATAGGTGGCATTTTATTTGGTTTCGGCTTAGCATATAGCGGGATGACGAAGCAGGAGGTGGTTCTTTCGTTTCTACAGCTTAAGGATCTTGGTTTAATATTCGTTTTAGGAGGCGCGGCTTTTGTTACATTTTTTGCTGTTAATGTGGTTCCTCGATACCTTAAGGCTCCTCTTCTGGGAGGCAAGTTTAAGCCTCGGAGGGCACCTTTCTCGTGGAAAGTAATAATTGGCGCAATAATATTTGGAGTAGGTTGGGGTTTATCAGGTCAGTGCCCTGGCTCTGCAGTGGCTAGTCTGGGAACGGGAAATATTCCTGTTATAGTGGGCTTGGCGGCTATGTTTATTGGCGCCTACATAAGAGGGTTATTAGATAAATAAGTAAGGAAATTGCGATTTACTGTTGACCAATCTTAAACTGCATTTTTTGCGCTTTGCCGTTTGGCGTTCAGAATATTACCCTAAAGAGTTGGCAGAATCCATGCTATAAGCAGTATTATGAGTAGAACGGGAATAGCGATTAAAGTGCCCGTTTTGATTAGCTTTCCCTTCGGGACTTCGCCGGTTGAGTAGACCAGTGCGGTTGATGGAACGCCAATGGGGGTTATAAATGCCGCGGTGGCAGATAAAGCCACTGCAACTACGAAGGGAACAGGGTTAAATCCTAGGGAAGCTGAAGTTTCAATGGTTATTGGAATTATAATGGCTGCTGTTGCGCTGTTTGAAATGAAGTTTGTAACTGTAAGCGAAATTATGCTAAGTAGAAGAAGTATGATTATTGGGAGTGCGGGACCGTGCAGAGAAGCTATGAAGCTGCTGATTTTTCCAGCGGTTCCTGAGGCGATCATGGCCTCGCCTAACAAGATTCCTCCCCCCACAAGAAAAATCAATTCCCATTGAATTGTTTGCAGATCTCTCAGATCCAGTAAATTAAAACCAAACATCGCTAAGACTGCAAGTATCGAGACAATTGCGGCGCTAGAAATCGAAGCTGGTAATCCAAGCCAAACTTCTATTTGACTCCCCATAAACCATAAGAAAATTGTAGCTGAAAAAATTGCGATTACTTTTTTCTGTTGGGCTGTTAAATGTTCAACATGCTTTTTTTGCTGTATAATTGAATCTATATTGAGCTTAATTTTTGGTGAAGGATAAATTTGCTTCAAAATTAGGAAAGCTCCTGCCAGAGACAGCAGAGAAACGGGCAGACCGTAATATGCCCAGTGTATGAAACCGAAGGGACGGCTTTGTGCCAGCAATGCTGCTGCTATCATCGCCGGTGTGCTTCCTGTAAGCATTGCCATGCCGCCTATGGAAGCGCTTATGGACACTGCTAAAAGCATCTTAATTCTGACGTTGGATAACTCTTTAGGTATTGCGGTTAAAATTGAAAGTATGACTGGCAAAATCACGGCGATGGCAACGGTGTTCGACATCCACATGCTTACGAAACCAGTGGTGAGCATGGCGAGCAGAACAAGTCTGTCGATGCTGCCTCTCGAGTAGACCAGCATGTTATAGGCGATTAGCTTGTCAAGTCCGTGTTTCTTTATTGATTGGCCAAGCACGAGGCCTCCAGTCATTAGGAAAATGATTTGATTTGAAAAAGGCACGAAAGCCTCTTTTGGCTCAAAGACTCCTAAGAGTGTGAGCAATAGCGGAATCATTAAACCTGTAATTGGTAAAGGAAAAACTTCAAGAATCCAGCATCCTGCTGTAAAAACAAAAGCAGCCAAGGTTCTTCTAATAATTTCAGGCTGCCCAATTGAGGCAAAATAGGTGATAAACGAAACTATTACTGCTGTAAGCAGATTTCTTCTTGAGTATATAAACTCGTGAATTTTCCTAGGCGTTGTATATGTAATCCATTCGATGCGATTGCATTTGTAACATTTTTCATTTTCTTTTTTAGTTGGTTTTACCATCTTTCAGTTAGCTTCCTCAGAAGCATATTGTTCAAGTGCTAAAAATTTAACGGTTTCCTTGTTAAAATATGAGGAAAAGCTTTTTGCAAACCGTGCATTTTAGTTCTTCATAGCGTGAGTGTTGAGACCTTCTCCACTACTATCACAAGCTGTTCTTTTAGTGTCTCTTAAAAGAAGTTTTTAAATGACGCCATAGCTTGGTCTCTTTAGAGAATTTTGTTCTTCTAGGAGAACGGTTTTGTTCTTCAAAGAGTTTTATTAACATAAATTCGTAATGAATTGTTGAGGGAACAAAATGAAGTTGCATTTCAAAGTTGTTTTAGGGAGCATTATCGCTTTGATGCTTGGCATAGCTGCAACGTCGCCAATTCTTGTTCCAAACTTAGCGTTAACAACAAAAATACAATTAGACGTAGATGTGGTTTACGCATATTTTGGTGTCCCAGAATTTAACAGCCAAATAACAGGGTTATGACGAAATAGTAGCAACATTTATGAATATGGTCTTCGTTTCGTTTCATATTTTATTGTGCTAAACATTACGAATCTCTCAGATAAGCTTGCCATCATAAAAGAGTTTGAAGCCTCAGCGGCACAGGAAATTCTTGTTTGCAATGGCACCAGCAGAGTAGGTAGCGAAAGATTGAGAGAAAACATGTCGGTTTCACCTTCAAATGTTGGTTTTAATGTTGAGATGGAAAACAGTGTAGTTATAGATTTCCGTGATGTAAGCAGATACACCCCTGGTTGGTCACAATATTTGTCGCCTAAAACATCGCGACTAATCGCCCTTACAGGAATCGTAGAGGTTTCAAACACTGCTGCCCACGATGCATTACAGTCGGGTACGATATACCTGTTCGGACAGGTGAAAGGCCGTCCTCTCGGTGAAGGCACTTCTTCCACGGCGTTCTGCCTTAAACATGTTCAGCTTCAAGGAATTGGAAAAGACCGATTATACAACGCTGTCATCTCTGAAAACCAAATGTGGCGAATGGACACAAACGGGTTAGACGCATACATCGAAACGAGGCGCTGAAATCGTGCTTAGCGATGAAGAACTTGAAGGAACAACTCTGAAGGTATATGTTTACATAGTTAAGTATGGCAAACCCGTAGGACCACGAGACGTAATGAGAGGTGTGAACCTAAGCAGTCCCAGCGTAGCCCTTCGACATTTACAAAAACTTGACGCCTTGGGACTGCTGCATAAGAACCGCCACGGCAAATACACAATAAAAGAGAAAGTAAACATTAAAGGACATTTTTGGATAGGCAGAAACTTGGTGCCCAGACTAATATTTTACTCCTTCTTCTTCATGGGCGTTCTAATCGCAGAGATTACCATATTTGCAATACGCTTCTCTATTAACGAGCCCATGCAAACAGAATTCCTATTCCTAACATCCATAACAGCAATAGCCACAATCCTATTCCTCCTAGAAGGAATAATGCTGCATTTAAAAATCAAAAAGGATTAGCCCAATTCACACATTCTGAGACTATACACGACTTGTATGCAAAATGTATAATGAAGCTTTCTTTTAGCTTCTCTTAACAGCATAGCATATAAATCCATATCAGTATCTGGACCAAATTGCAGTTTATGGTTAAGATTTTATCTTCGCCTGAAGCCTATGTGTGATGGGAAAACAGAATGATTGGGGATATTGGAAGAAAGGAGTTTCTGACAAAAATGTTTGGGGAGGCGTTAAAGGCTTACGAGTTTCCTGGAGAAGAGTGGAGTGAGGATGAGAAAGAGTTTCTTCCCATATTTACGCATCTTGTAGGGTCTAATAGGCTGATCTTAGATTTGGCTGGAGGTTATGGTAGAGTTACCCCTTACCTTATAGAAGGTAGCAATATCGTTGTTCTGGGAGACTTGTCTCTCCACTCTCTCATGCTTGCAAAGAAAATTGTTCCAAATAGGAACTTGCACATTGTCCGTATAGATCTTTTGCACTTGCCCTTTGTAGATAACGCTTTTGATGGTGTGTGGTTCACTCAGGCATTTGAATACGTTCCACCAGACAAGAGAGAAAGTTTTCTTAGGTCTTTGAGGAGAACTCTTAAACCGGGCGGAATTGTCTTCTTGAATGTCGCAAAAGTTCCAAATGAATGCTCTTTCATCTCATACATGAAAAACTACCTTTACTGGAAGATTATAAAAAGGAAGCCTATCATTTGGGGAGAATACATTTACAAACTTCACTCCACAAACTATACTGGCTGGCATTACCACGCAGTTGTCTTTACAAGAAGAATAGAACAAACCTTCAAAAACGTCTGTTTCAAAACCGTAAAAGCAAGATATGACAAAAAAGGCTACCTAACATATCTACTTCAAGCCCACTAAACACTTCTCACATTTCACAGCCACACTTCTTTTAGTCGTCACTAACAGAAGAAATGAATAGTTTATACATTTTAATGCAGTTTTCGCTTAAATAATAATGCAACATCTCAAATTCGTTTCTTCTCGCTCACCTTAAGTAGTGAAATTTAAATTTCTCTTATGCTTTCTTTCATTTAACTATAGATTGCCAAATGATGTTGTGGTTTAAAAATGCATAGTGAAGCATATGCTTGAAAAGTCGATGAGAGAAGTTGCCCATACTATAGTTACTAATATAGCATATCTGAAGGAAAAATTAAATGTGCTTATCATATGTGGTCTTCACAATAAGGCTCTGGCTGAATATATAACGTTGGAATCTTATGCGGTAGGGGCATATCCACATTTATGGGTGTTTGATGAGAAAGTCTTCTTAAAGTATGCAGGGATTCCGTCGGAAAACGTGGTTAAAGTTCTTCCTAAACATGTGTGTTCTCTTTTAATAGCTTCTGATGTGATTGTGTGGCTTAGCCAGTTTGGCGATTTAAGAAAAATCCCCAAAAATGTTAAAAAAGCGATATTTTCTTTTTGGGACAGTGTCGACGAGACTATTAGGGCTAAACCTCGCTTGTATGTGAATTTGCTCTCCGCTGCATGCGTGGAAAACATGGGCATAGATTATGAACAGTATCTTCGATCATTTGTCAATGCTGTTAATGTCGATTATGCAAAAATTCGAAAAACCGGAACCTTTATCGCCTCTAAGCTTCAAGGAAAGAGCTCAGTTCGCGTTTATGACTCTAAAGGCACTGATTTAACCTTTAACATTGATAATCGGCATATTGGAATAGAAGTTGGAACCTTGGAAGACTGTTTCTTAAGCGGGAAAGAATGTGAGGTGGAGGTTCCAGGCGGAGAAGTTTATGTAGCTCCTATAGAAACTTCAGCTAATGGCGTGCTCGTTGTTGATGAATTTAAAGACTATAAAATTCAAAATCTTCAGCTTTATTTTCGAGAAGGAAAAGTTGTGAACTTTAAGGCTGAAAGAGGAAGCGATGTGTTTAGAAAATTGTTGGATAAAGCTGAAGGCGACAAGGATAAAATAGCGGAACTTGGCATTGGAATAAATTACGGTATGAAACTTACAGGTTATAGAGTATATGATGAAAAAGCACTTGGAACAGCCCACATAGCTATAGGGAACAACGTCCATTTAGGAGGCGTAAATAAAGCGTCAATACACTGGGATTTTGTCCTATGCAACCCAAGCATAGAAGTTGACGGTATGCCTCTAATGGAAAAAGGAAAATTATTAGTGAAATAAAGCAAAGGATTGCAAAATTCCAAAATCCAAACAGTGACTTATTTTCATTTACGAAAGATTACTATCCCAAATGCTCGTTGTGACGCTCTTTGAGGAAATGCGAAGATGATCTTCTACTATCTTCCAATAGGCTGTAATGTGATCTTTAAAGGAAGGTTTAAATAAAATATGGTTTATTTCGTAGTTAGCCTAATTCAAAAATGGATGGCAATAAATGTTAGAAGAATTTCGCCATATACTTCGAATAATAGACACAGATGTAGATGGCACTCTGAAGGCACCTTATGCATTGAAGAAAATTAAAGGAATAAGCCTGAGCCTTGCAAATGCAATATTGAAAAAAGCGGGAATTAACCCAAACATTCGTACTGGTTTCTTAACTGAGGCAAACATTGAAAGAATAGAGGAAATAATTAAAGATCCGACAAAACATGGGATTCCAAGTTGGCTTTTGAACAAAAGAAAAGATGCAGAAACTGGCGAAGACAAACACTTAATCAGCGCTGATCTCATTTTGAGAACAAAGATGGATGTTGAACAAATGAAAGAAATAAAATCATGGCGAGGCTATAGACATGCTTATGGGCTCAAAGTGCGCGGACAAAGAACTAAGACGACTGGAAGGTCAGGAAAAGCTTTGGGCGTGAAAAAGAAAGCAATCCTTAGGCCAACAACAGCAGAAGGTAAGTAACTATGGGCGACCCAAAGAAGCAAAGGAAAAAGTATGATACTCCACGTTTTCCTTGGCGAAGCGACATTCTTAAAGAGGAACTTGAACTTTTAGGACAATATGGTCTTCGAAACAAGCATGAATTATGGCGCCATGAAACACAACTCTCAAAGTTCAGGGGCATAGCCCGTTCGCTTATAGGCAGATCAGCGGAAGAACGTAAAAAAATGGAAGAAGACCTCTTAAGACGCTTAAAAAAACTTGGTTTTCTCCCAGAAACAGCAGTGTTAGATGACATTTTGGACTTGACAATAGAAGACATTCTTGAACGTCGCCTTCAAACAATAATTTTCCGCAAAGGCTTAGCGAAAACAATCTATCAAGCTCGTCAACTAATAAGCCATGGACACATAACTATTGGAAATCAAAAAATAACGGTGCCAAGCTATATCGTTGCAAGAGAAGAAGAAAGTCAAATAGCCTACACGTCTAAAAGTCCACTTACAAATGCAAATCATCCTCTGCGCCAAACAATAATGGTTGCAGCTTCATCTGAAACTAAATCAAGAGAAACATCGCGAGAGGAAGAGCCTTGAGCAGCGCAAGCAAAAAGACAGATAAATGGGCTGTCGTCCACATTTACAGTTCCTACAACAATACATTAATTCATGTAACAGACATTTCAGGCGCAGAAACTATAGCTCGGGCGTCAGGCGGAATGTTTGTAAAAGCAGACAGAATGGAATCTTCACCATACGCAGCTATGCGATCAGCAACAGCAGTAGCCGAAATAGCAAAAGACAAAGGGATAACCGCAATACACATAAAAGTCAGAGCTCCAGGCGGCTCAGGACCAAGAACGCCGGGTCCAGGTGCCCAAGCAGCTATAATAGCCCTAGCACGAGCGGGGTTCCACATAGGACGCATTGAAGAGGTTACGCCAATTCCCCATGATGGTACGCGAAGACCAGGCGGCAGAAGAGGAAGAAGAGTCTAGCAAATTCATGATTGCACATTACAAACAGAAAAGCTGAAACAGTAAGCGCGTGCACTTAACTTTGTAGGTTGAAAGGTTCGCGCCAAATTTAACGGTGACCAGTCAATACTGTTATTGTATCATGCCTTTTTCTTTTAGTCTTTCTATTGACGCGTCTAGTTCATCTTTTGTCAGATGGAGATCTTTCATTGCTTTTATGTATGAGATAGTTCCTTTATGTGTTTGTATGTAGTTGAAAACTTTCTGGTCTATTTCTTCTTTCGGTATTGATTTTGCAAAGTGCGGTTTTACCGTTGCAGTTTCTATTTCTTTTTCGGCTGTTGGAGGTTGGGTTGTAGCTTTGGAAGGGTAGATGATTCCATTTTTTAGTGTTAATTCTTGGTCTTTTTTCTCTTTTAAGAAATAGTTTGCAGCTTGGTTCTTCCACTTCTCTGGTATTTCGCTAATAGCTTGTACATCAACTTTTCCTTCTGCAGCTAGTTTATCATCTATAGCCTTGCTCCATTGAGGCATGTGACTCCAAAACTCGTATATTTCTGAGACTTCATCGTTCAGAGTTTCACTTTTATCTTTTAATTCTTCGAAGAGGCGGTTTAAGGCTTCGTCTAAAATTCCTTTTTTGGCTATATTTCTTATTTCAAGAAGGCGTTTTTGGATTTCTTCAAGCTCTTTCTTCTCGTCTGACATTGTAACTGGCTGCAATAGCCTTTCAGTTTTTCTAATAGCTCTTTTTATTTCATCTATGTTGTTTTCAACACTATGGATTTTATCCTCTATTTCTGTAATCTTATTTAGTTGCTTGATAGACTCTTCCTCAAGTTTTATAGTTTCGTCTGTGAACTCTTTGAGGAGAATTGAAGCTTTTTGGAATTTTTTGTTACGGTACAATTCTTCGATGTTTTGATTTTTGATGCTTGACTGGATTTGTGCTAGGCTTTTTTCAATTGGTTTAGTGTTATATCCTAGTTCTGACATTTTTGAGATGTTTGCAGTTATCTTTCCAAGTTTAGCTTCAAGTTCTGCTTGTTGACTTCGAAGTTTTGTCATCCGTGTTTGGAAATATATGGGTGTCGCCAAAAAGCCTATTAGAATAGGAGTTGCAACTGCCCCAAAAATTATGTAAGGGTTGATAGAAGGAGTGCTCATTAAATATCCTATTATTGGGAAAATTGTGGCTGTTACACATGCGAAGAGGTGGGGCAGCTTTATGATTTTACTATACCATTGAACCGATTTGGAGGCTACATACCCTGAAACACACCATAAGGCTGGAAAAATCCAAAGATTCATATCATACAGAAATTTTTCCAGCATGCTGCCCGCAAATATAAACGCTTTCATCCAATGGGTTGCCGTGTCACCAAAAACATAGTTTTTAAAAACTTCGAATAGGGATATTGGCTGGAAGTTTGAAATAGGCTGTTTTTGGAACAAATTTTGCGTCGAAGAGCTTGCAGACACGCTTATAAGACCCGCTTGACGGCCATTATCCAAAATTATTGCCATGTTAGGCGCGCCAATAATTAGAAATAGTAAAATGACGGAAGAAGCACATAATCCAACAACAGCGCCGTCTTGGGGAGAAAACGCTAATCCAGCTATTAATATGGGAATAAAAGCTAAGAAACCCAACTGAGGAATAAAAGCTAATCCTAACGATAATAACACAAAAGCACCATCAATCCATCTTACTCTTATAGCGGACATCAAAAACATGCAAATAAACAAGTATGCAATAAGCACGGGATTCTCTAAATTCTCCTGATAAACAAACGCTGGAATAGACAAGAGAACAGCCAAAAATAAGGCGCCACGCGGATAACGAAGCCCCATAACCCCTATCAAAACTCCGAATAATAAGGCCACATACATGGGATAAAAGGGTGTTAAGAAAAGAAAGAGGGTTGATGAAGTAAAATTAAGGGCAAGTCTCATCATCAGCCTAGCAGTTTTATTATAAAATAAAGTTATGAGCTTTGCATCTATACTCAGCGATCTCGTACCTGAGGCAAAGTTTTTCCCGAAGTTTTTCAGAAATGCGCGCTTCAAATTTATTTCCCGTAAAATTGTATTATACTTGGTTTTATTAGCATTGCGATGGTAGCTTATTCTAGTAATTGAAGATTACTTGCAGACATACGAGATGTTTAACGTTATGGGAAAATTTAAATCCGGTTCCAGCAAATTTTTATTGGTGAATGTGGATGAAAATTTTGCTCATGACAATAACTTTTTTATTAATATTCTCGACATTACTAACAGTTTTTACATGCCCGGTTTTAGCAGCAAGATCAGAAGAAAAATTATTTAAAAATGCCGAGTATAGAAAGAAAGTATATCAAGAGTTAAGTGGACTGTTTGATGGTAGTTACTGGAATGAGCAGGCGTACGACTTTCTTGATGATATAGCGGAAGATGGTAAAAAAGCAATGGAAGATCTAGTTATCGGCCAAATCCTTTGGTGGTGGTTACCAGAGCCAGCCGCAGTTGTGCAAGACACAGGAGAAATACTAATGAAAGTAGTTAATTCGTTTAGTTATTTGGCACGCTCAGAATTGATATGGGGAATGACTATGGCTATAATAGATCACAGCGCGCGGTATTCATTTAAAATCTCTTTAAAAGAGAGACTCTCGAAGATGGCAGAATACGCTCAACAAGAAATCGATATTAGCAAAAAAATAATTGAAGGACAAGCAACACGAGAAGATTTGATCAATACCTTAAACGAGGAATTGAAGATCTTAACTCAATCTACGCCAACACTTATTGAGGAATTTAGAGATTTGGCAAAGAGCAAAATGGTTAGCCAAAGTGCTACGGACTTCGTTGACAACCTATGTACAGCGACTAAGAATTTTGTTGAATTAGATGCTAAATATATCAAATATGTCAAAGATCTTTTGACAGGAAAAAATCAAGCTAAAGTTGATGTAATCATTGTCATTGATCGTTCAGGAAGCATGTCAGGTGCAAAAATTGCCGACGCAAAGGTTGCTGCGAAACAGTTTGTCGATTTAATGCAGATAGGTGATAAAGTTGGCGTAGTCTCGTTTGCCAGTACAGTGAGTGTAGATTATGCACTATCCAAAATTGAATCTAGTAATACGAAAACGACAGTGAAAAGTAAGATTAACGCAATTTCTGCTAGTGGAAATACAGCCATGGGGGACGGTTTAAGAATGGCATATAACCAATTGGTAAACTATGGAGATGCTGACCATCCTTGGGCAATTGTATTGATGTCAAATGGTTGGCATAACTATGGGCGCGAACATCCTTATGACGTCATCCCCGATCTGAAAACAAAGAACATAAGAGTTTATACGATAGGGTTAGGAGCGGGGGCGGATGGCGCTCTATTAAGCAACATTGCAACTCAGACTGGTGGTTTCTACCGCTTTGCTCCTACATCAGCCGATCTCTTAGAAATATACAGCGATATGATTGCGGCCGTTAGCCAAGCCCAGACCGTCCTTTCAGTTTCAGCATCTATTTCTCAAGGTGAAACTATCCAGATTGGTACCGATATTGATTCTAGCGTTACTCAGGCTACGTTCGCGATAAGTTGGAGAGGCAGTGACCTTGATTTGATTTTAGAAAGGCCGGATGGTGTGATAATTGACACAAAAAAGGCTGCGGTAGACCCTAATGTTGAATACATAGAAGAAGCAAGATACGAATTCTATAGAGTGATCCATCCTATTGCCGGAACTTGGATAATGATGGTCAACGGTACTTACGTGCCTGCTCAAACTGAACCCTTTGTTGCAAAAGTAACGGTCTTTTCCGACGTAGTAATGACATTTTATACCGATAAAGATAGCTACACATACCCAGAACCAGTGAAAATTACGGCAATATTACAAGATTTAGGCTCTCCTATACTCGGAGCAGACGTATATGCCGTTGTTACTAAACCAAATGGTTCAGAGGTAAAGATTGTTCTTTATGATGATAGCTTACCTATACATGGAGATGATGTATCTAAAAACGGAGTTTATACAAACTTCTTTCAAGATTATACTGAAAACGGAAGCTACACTATTAAAGTGCTATCTTCAGGTTTCACTTTAATGGGTGAAAGATTTTCAAGAGAAATGCGAAAAACTTTCTTAATATCCTCTGTACCAAATGACATCTATCCACCATCTACAACTTTACTAATAGATGGCCCTAAGTTTAATGATTTAACGGGCACCACTTATGTTAACTCAATTACTCAATTTAGTTTCAGTGCAATTGACGATCACGGAACCGGAATTGGCGTAATTTCAACTTTTTATCGAATTTATAACGTCACATACGATACTGGTTGGTTGAACTATTCTTCACCGTTTAGTTTAATGAATCTAATTGATGGTCGCTACAGTTTGGCTTTTTATTCGGTTGATTATTCCGGGAATATTGAAGACGAGAAGAAGGTCACGCTTTATTTGGACGGCAGTCCTCCATTCTTGCTTGTCGAGCTTGTTTCGGGAAAAGTTTATGCAGCGGGCTCAGCGGCATTTAATTTAACTGTTTATGATGATGGCAGTGGCGTTAGCAGTGTGGAGTTTTATATTGATGGTGGAGTTGTTGCAAATTGGACTGATGCTGGAGTTTATACTTTTAATAGTGAGCCTTTGAAGGAGGGTAAGCATTTCTTTTATGCTGTTGCTTTTGACAATTTGGGTAACAATGTCACAACTGATGTTTGTGAGTTTGAGGTTTATCCGCGCTTATCTTCGCGCTTAATTGCCATTTTCGCTTTTGCGGCTGCTGTTGTTTTGCTGGTGATAATGTTGTTGTTTGTTGCTAAGAAGGGTGGGATTAAACGCTTGGAGAAGGGTTATGTTGCAAGGCCCGCCTATCCCGCAACTGCGATTAGAGCCTGCCCAGTGTGTGGTGGCATTCTTCGATGCGATTCGCAACAGGATAAGTGGTACTGTGATAGATGTAAGAGATATTACTAGAAAGCCTATTAGGCTTCTGTAAGCCTCTTTGCTTTTTTAAGCCTTTCTATGGCATTTTTGATTTCTTCGACTGTTGTGCCAAGTTCTTGTGCTGCTTTTTTGAGGTTTATTGTTCCTCCGTGGGCTATTACGTAGTCATAGACTACGGGGTCAATGTCGTAGGTTATTAGTTTGACTGTAGGGGTCTTCTTTTTCGTTTGCATAGTTTCAGTTTGCGTCAAAACTTTTTTTTCTTCAGCTTCTATTTTTTCTCTTAATTTTTGGATAATTTCATCTTTTCGTTTTACTTCTTCTCTTAATTCCTCCAC